>NZ_BAMP01000002.1 GCF_000615975.1 Nitratireductor aquibiodomus NL21 = JCM 21793
CGCTGGCGCCGTCGCCGGGGGGCGTGGTCTCCGGTTTCTGGCCGATGCGCTCTGAAATGGATGTGCGTCCGCTGATGACCGCACTTGCCGCATGTGGTGCACGCATCGCGCTGCCGGCCATTCTCGATAAAACCACCATCGTCTTCCGCGAATACCTGCCGATGCGCCGATGATCGATATGGGGTTCGGTACTATGGGACCGGGCGAGGGCACGGCGGTGCTCGATCCCGATGTGATGCTGGTGCCGCTCGCGGCCTTCGATGCACGCGGCCATCGCATCGGCTATGGAGCGGGCTATTACGATCGCGCCATAGCGCGACTGAAGGCAAAGGGCCTCGCGCCGCGCCTGATCGGCATCGCCTTTGACTGCCAGGAGGTCGAGCATGTGCCCGACGAGGCGCATGACCAGCCACTGTCGGAAATCCTTACCGAGGCGGGCCTGCGGCGTTTCAATGGCGGGTAGGGGCATTTGCGCTTTTCAACAGTGCCAGACTTGTTCTAGATCGCCGTGCGTCCATCCGGACGCACAAAGGACGATCTAGACTATCAATTGAGCATCGGAATAATCCGAAAACCGGATTCCACTTTTAGGTCCGATGCTCTAGAAGCGGCGCATGAGATTTTTGTTTCTTGGCGATATGGTCGGCCGCGCGGGCCGCACGGCGGTCTGGGAAAAGCTCCCCGGCCTGATTTCCGATTTCCGGCTGGATTTCGTGGTGGTGAATGGCGAGAACGCCGCAGGCGGTTTCGGCATCACCGAAGAGATTTTCCGGGCTACGCTTGATGCCGGCGCCGATGTGGTGACGACAGGCAATCACGTTTGGGATCAGCGCGAGGCGCTGACCTTCGCCCCGCGCGAGGAGCGCTTCCTGCGGCCGGCGAATTTTCCCAAGGGCACGCCGGGCCGCGGTTCGGGTGTCTACATGGCGAAGAATGGCGCGCGGGTTCTTGTCTCCAACATCATGGGCCGGGTCTTCATGCATCCCGAACTCGACGATCCGTTCGCCTGCGTGGAGGATGTGCTGGCCGCCTGTCCGCTGGGCGATCAGGCCGATGCGTCATTCTCGATTTTCATGCCGAAGCAACGTCCGAGAAGATGTGTTTCGGTCACTTCGTCGATGGGCGGGCGAGCCTCGTCGTGGGCACGCACACGCACCAGCCGACGGCGGATCACCAGATCCTCAACGGCGGGACTGGCTATCTCTCCGATGCCGGGATGTGCGGCGACTACGATTCCTCGCTTGGCATGGACAAGGAAGAACCGCTGAACCGTTTCACCGCAAAAGTGCCCAAGGGGCGCTTCGAGGCGGCATCCGGCCCTGCCACGATTTGCGGCGTCGGGCTGGAGATTTCCGACCGTACCGGACTTTGCGAGAAGATTGCCCCATTGCGCCTCGGGCCCCGGCTTGAGGAAACCGTTCCCGCCTTCTGGCGTTGACGCTGGGCGCGTGCACGCATAACTCTGCGAAACGCTATATTTTGAACAATTGCCAGCGAGGGGTGCTGCAATGGAATGGCTTGCCGGTCACTTCGAGTTTGTCTCCAATCCGGAAGCCTGGGTCGCGCTTGTGACCCTGGTGGTGCTTGAGATCGTTCTCGGCATCGACAATCTGATCTTTATCTCCATCCTCACGAACAAGCTGCCCAAGGAGCAGCAGGCACGGGCGCGGCGCATCGGCATCAGCGGAGCGCTGATCCTGCGGCTCGCGTTGCTTGGCACCATCTCCATCATCGTACAGCTCACCGAACCGGTGTTCGAACTGTTCGGCCACGGTTTCTCGTGGCGCGACCTGATCCTGATTGCCGGTGGCCTCTTCCTCGTCTGGAAGGCCACGAAGGAGATTCACCATTCGGTCGATCCCGACGATGGCAAGGAGAACATGATGGGCAAGGTCACGATGACAGCTGGTGCTGCCATCGTTCAGATCCTGCTTCTCGATCTGGTCTTCTCGGTCGATTCCATCATCACCGCCGTCGGCATGACCGATGAGATCGCGATCATGTTCATTGCCGTCATCTCGGCCGTGACCGTGATGCTGATAGCTGCCGAACCGCTGTCGCGCTTCATTGCGGCCAACCCGACTGTGGTCATGTTGGCGCTCGCTTTCCTGCTGATGATCGGCATGACGCTTATCGCAGACGGCATGGGCTTTCATGTGCCCAAGGGCTACATCTACGCCGCCATGGGCTTCTCGGCGCTGGTCGAGGGGCTCAACATGCTGGCTCGGCGCAAGCGGGCGCGTGACAAGGCGCTGGCAGAAGGTTCGGCCGAATAGGTACGGCTAAACGCCGTCCAGGATGACGATGGTCGGTCGCCGTGGCAGGTTGTCAAGCGCCACGGTGATCGTCCGTCCCTCGCGGAAATCCAGCTCGAAACCACCGCCCATCCGGCTTGTGAAGGCGCTGAGCGGCGTGGAGTGCCGGTGCATTGGCAGGATGACGGACGAGGAAAGCCGGCGCGCGATTTCGCTCATGCCGTCGAGCGAGAGCGTCAGTCCGCCATCGACGGGCACCATCACCACGTCGAGCCTGCCGATTGCCGCATAGTCACTGTCGTCGAGCCTGTGGTGCAGGTGTCCCAGATGGCCAATGCACAGGCCGGCAACCTCGAAGATGAAGATGAAGATGGAGTTGGCGTCCGGCTCCATCGTGCCATAGCGGTGGATGTCGGTCGTCACATTGCGGATATAGACGTCTTCCACGAGAAGTGAATGCCGCGCCGGCCCGCCTTCCGGGTTCCAGCCCGGCAGCACATGCTCGATGGCCGGGTCGGGATTGCGGGTGAAATGCGTGCCATGCGCCTTGTTCATGGTGACGACACGCGGCACCGGACTGGCGCCATGGGCGCCCGAGAAATCGGTGGCGATGGTCACGCCGGCGGGCGTCTCGATGATATAGGTGGAGTGTCCCGCATAGGTGATGTCAACCGGTTCGGCGCTTGCAGCGGTTGGGGTGGCGAACGCGGCGTAGATCACGCCGGGCGTGGCCTGCGCCATGGCAAGGCAGGTGCTTGGCCGCTCGGTTTGCGCCCAGGCGGCGGCAAGTGGTGCGAGCAGAAATGTCAGTAAGCTTGCGGTCAGTCGGAAGGCACTCATCTGCTTCTCCCGTGTGAGCAGGGGGCGATGGTACGGCAAAGCGCGGCAACGCGCCACGTTTGGCCGCCGGCGGTTCTGGACGTTGGCCGGCATTTTCACTATAAGGCGGCGTTATTCCGTTGCATTCAAAAGACCGTGAGAAGGAGCCCCATGGCCGGTCATTCCCAATTCAAGAACATCATGCACCGCAAGGGCCGGCAGGATGCCGTTCGCTCGAAGATGTTTTCCAAACTGGCGCGCGAAATCACCGTCGCTGCCAAGATGGGACTGCCCGACCCGGCGATGAACCCGCGCCTGCGCCTGGCCATCCAGAACGCCAAGGCCCAGTCCATGCCGAAGGACAACATTGAGCGCGCCATCAAGAAGGCGGCAGGCGGCGATGCGGAGAACTATGACGAGGTGCGCTATGAGGGCTACGGCCCGGGCGGCGTCGCCGTGATCGTCGAGGCGCTGACCGACAACCGCAACCGCTCTGCCTCCAACATTCGCGCTGCCTTCACCAAGGCCGGTGGGTCGCTTGGCGAGACTGGCTCGGTGGCCTTCATGTTCGACCGCGTCGGAGAGATCATCTATCCGACCGACAAGGGCGATGCCGACACCGTGATGGAAGCCGCCATCGAGGCCGGTGCCGAGGATGTCCAGTCGGATGAGAACGGCCATGTCATCACCTGTGCCTTCGAGGATATTGGCGACGTCACAGCGGCGCTGGAAGCCTCGCTGGGCGAGGCCGAATCCGTCAAGGCGATCTGGCGTCCGCAGACCGGAACGCCTGTCGATGAAGAGCGTGCGCAGTCGATCCTCAAACTGGTTGCCACGCTTGAAGACGACGATGACGTGCAGAACGTCTACGCCAATTTCGAGGTGGATGACGAAACGCTCGCAAAGCTCAGCGCGGCCTGACTGCGCTTCTGCCGGGCATGGGTGTCCGGCAGAACCCGCTGGCGAATGGCTGGACCGCTTCAGCGTTTCGAGGAATCGACAATGCGGTCTGACTGCTTGTTTTCACGCAATTCCGGACGGAAAACCGGTCTCCACTTTTCCTGGAATTGCTATAGGGACGGGGTGGCATGAAAGAGCATCGCGTCGCGATTACCTATTGCACCCAGTGCCAGTGGCTCCTCCGGTCCGCGTGGCTCGCGCAGGAGCTTCTCTCCACCTTTTCCACAGAGCTTTCGGAAGTGGCGCTGCGTCCGGGCACGGGCGGCGTTTTCGAGGTCACCTGCAACGGCATCCTCATATGGGAGCGCAAGCATGACGGCGGCTTTCCGGACGCCAAGACGCTCAAACAGCGCGTGCGCGACGTGATCGACCCGGAGCGCGATCTTGGACACATCGACAAGCAGGCAACAAAAAACCCGCCCTCGTGAGGCGGGTTTTCTGCAATTTCCGTAGCGATAGGGCGGCTTAGATGCCGAGGCCCTGGTAACGCTGCTTGAACTTCGACACGCGGCCACCGCGGTCCATCAGCGACTGCTGACCGCCGGTCCAGGCCGGGTGCGTGGACGGGTCGATGTCGAGCTGAAGCGTATCGCCTTCCTTGCCCCAGGTGGAGCGCGTCTCGTACTCGGTGCCGTCCGTCATGACGACCTTGATCGTGTGATAGTCGGGATGAATATCGGCTTTCATCGGCTTGTCCTGAATTTGGTCGGGGTAACAATCCACTCCGCACTTGCGGCAATTGCACCCATCCTGAAAACTTGAAGCCGTGGCCAAGGAAGGCTACGGCTTCGGAATTGGTTGGCGAGCCTATACATCAGGTCCGGCGACAAGACAAGAGTTGAGCGGCGTACAAATTGCCGCTCTCGGGCATGGTGTGAAAAAGGGAAAGCCAATGGCGCGCACACAAACGGCGTCGGATGAGAGGCAACAGGCAGCGAAGCGGCGGTCTCTCAAGCCGCTCAGGCGCCTTCTGCCCTATGTCGGTCGCTATCGCGGTCTTGCTGCCTGCGCTGGATTTTTCCTCGTCATCGCGGCCATTGCAACGCTCACGCTTCCGCTCGCCGTGCGCCGCATGATCGATCACGGTTTTTCGGAATCGGATTCGATCTTCATTGCCAATTACTTCTCCATGCTGATTGTGGTGGCAGCCGTACTGGCCGTTGCCTCGGCGGGCCGCTATTTCTTCGTCATCACACTTGGCGAGCGTGTTGTCAGCGACCTCCGGCGCGATGTGTTCGACCATGTGACGCGCCTGTCTCCGGGTTTTTTCGACACGGTTCAGTCGGGCGAGATTGTCTCGCGCATCTCCGCCGATGCGACGCAGGTCAAATCCGCCGTGGGTGCCACAATCTCCCAGGCGCTGCGCAATGTGATCATGGGGCTGGGGGCCGTCGGCATGATGGTCGTCACGAGCCCGCGGCTTTCGCTGCTCGTCGTGGCGGCGATCCCCGTCATCGTGCTGCCACTGGTGGCCTTTGGGCGCTCCGTTCGCCAGCGGTCGCGGTTTGCGCAGGACACGCTGGCCGATGCCACGGCCTATGCGGGCGAGCAGATCGGTGCGATGCGGACGCTGCAGGCCTTTACGGGCGAAGCTGAGGCAAGGGGGAAGTTTTCCGAGGCGATAGAGACGGCGTTTGCGGCGGCGCGGTCTTCCATCTTTGCGCGATCCTTTCTCACCTTCTTTGCCATTTTCATGACCTTCAGCTCGGTCGTGGCCGTGTTGTGGTTCGGTTCGCGTGATGTGCTGTCGGGTGCGATGTCACCGGGCACGCTTGGACAGTTCCTGCTCTATTCGGTGCTTGCGGCAGGCGCGCTGGGTGCTTTGTCCGAAGTCTGGGGCGAACTTTCGCAGGCTGCCGGTGCGGCGGAGCGCATGAGCGAGCTTCTGGCCGAAGAACCGGTCATCACCGCACCAGCCAATCCGGTCGCCTTGCCCGACGCTGCACGTGGGGCCGTAGCCTTCGAGGATGTGTCTTTTGCCTATCCGACCCGGCCGGACCGGTCGGCCATTCACGGTCTTGCATTTTCTGTGGAGCCGGGTGAAACGGTCGCCATTGTCGGTCCGTCAGGCGCTGGCAAGACCACACTCTTCTCGCTGCTCCTGCGGTATTACGATCCCGATTCCGGCTTGATCCGGGTGGACGGCGTCGACGCGCGCAAGGCCGATCCGCGGGCCCTGCGGGGCCGTATGGCAATCGTTCCGCAGGATGTCACCATTTTTGCCGCCAGTGCGGCGGAGAACATTGCCTTTGGCCGGCCGGACGCCACACGTGCCGAAGTCGAGGCCGCAGCCAAAGCCGCACTGGCGCATGACTTCATCAGCGAACTGGCAAACGGGTACGACACACCGGTGGGCGAGCGCGGTGTCACCCTGTCGGGCGGTCAGCGTCAGCGCATGGCCATTGCGCGCGCGATATTGCGCGATGCGCCGATCCTGCTTCTCGACGAAGCGACATCGGCGCTCGATTCGCAAAGCGAGACACTGGTGCAGCAGGCGCTGGAGCATCTGATGAAGGGACGTACCACGCTTGTCATCGCGCACCGGCTGTCGACGGTGCTGAAAGCCGACCGCATTCTCGTGATGGATGGAGGGCGCATTGTTGAAGAAGGCACACATGCCGAGCTCGTGGCGGCAGGAGGCGTCTATGCACAGCTTGCAAGCCTGCAGTTCAATGCCTTTGGGGAGGCTGCGGAGTAGGGAGGGGGTCAAGGAATGAATTTGAGCATCGATCTAAATATTGAGGACCATTTCACGTTTCTGAAGGATGACCTGTTATTCAACTTATCATTGTCTTCCAGGGAATTATTCCACTCGAACTTTCTCGCGTGGCTTTTTCGCAATTATCCAACGTCTCTTAGCTTTTTCGGTTTGTCTGACTTTGAAGGCTTATCCGTATTTCGGGAGAAAAATAATATAGATATTACTATATTTAAAAATGACGAACCAATTTTAATTATTGAGAATAAGATTAAGGATATTGTTAAAATCGATCAACTTAAACACTATTCGGAAAAAATACAGGGTAGGAATGTTCGTAGATTTGTCATTTCTATTGCTGACCCACTCGATTGTAAGGGTGTTTTAAATGAAATAGGATGGGAATGTAAACAATATAAAGAATTATCTAAATATATTATCAATTGGGCTTATAATAATTCTTCTATTATTAAAGAAAGTCACTATTTTTATATAAAAGAATACGCTGAGATGATTTTTCATCTTGGCTCTATTGGGGATGAGTATTTTAGATTAAAAGAATCAGGTGAAAAATACTGGTTTTGCGATTGGGGCGTCTTCGAAAAGCTGGATCGTATAGGATTTGGTCAAACACTCAAGAAGTACCAGGCGTCTGCGTTCCGTCAGGAAATATCAAATTTTCTGAGAGAAGAGCGATATAACGTGTTTGATGGTATCAATGATAATTTAGAAAACTATGTCAATGTCTGGTCTGGCCTGTTCAACAGTACACCATGTGTCACGTTTGAACCCCGCTTGGGTGGGGCGAGCAATATCGTATTGGAGATACAGGTTCAGGGTGGCCAATATCGCCATATCATTGTGAACAAAAACAAGAATAAGAGCCTAAAGTGCTCGTCGGATGAAAAAACGCTTGAAGTATTAAGAGGTATGCATGCCGCCGAGTGGTTATTCGGTTCCGAAGTAAAGAGCGAACACGGAAATAAGTATTTTCAAATTTCGTGCGCGAATGGAACGCAGGATCGTATATCAACATCCATGAGGAAACGGCTTTGCAGATATGGCGATGAGACAGTTTACCAGTATCTGAATATTTCGGCAGGCGGGGAGGCAGATGATCAGAGTCCGGTGCCGAAACTCAAAAAGTGGATTTTGCGAGATGTAGAGACCGCTTTTCGGATATTGAAGAAAATTCGGTCTCTATGACGCCATCCTTCAAATAAAAGTCGCGATCTCCTCCAGCGGCTTCTTTTCCATCGCATGTTCGGGAATCGTTGCCCCCTCTTTCGGATAGCCGACGACCATCAAAATATAGGGCTTGTCGTGCGGGTCGCGGCCGCACAGTTCGTTGAGAAAGCTCATCGGGTTGGGCGTGTGGGTCAGTGTTGCGAGACCCGCCCTGTGCAGCGCGGCGATGAGAAATCCGGTGGCGATGCTGACCGATTCGGGCACATAGTAATTCTTGCGCTTCACGCCATCGGCAGAGCGGCTGCGGCGCTCGCCGAACACGCAGATCAGCCAGGGCGCCTCTTCCAGAAACGGTTTGCTCGCATCCGTGCCGAGCGGCGCCAGCGCCTGCAGCCATTCTTCGCCGGCGCGGCCTTCATAAAACGCCTTTTCCTCGACTTCGGCTGCTTCGCGGATCTGTTTTTTCACGGCAGGGTCGCCGATCACGGCGAAGTGCCAGCTGATGATTTGCGCCGTTGGGTGCCGTGCCTGCAGCCCTGATGCAGGTCTCGATGATGTCGCGCGGGACGGGCCGGGAGGAAAAGTCGCGCACCGTATGCCGGGTGCGGATCTCGTCGTAGAAGGCCTGCGCCCGCCTGCGCATCTCGTCAAGCGGAAGCTCCTGGTAGTCCGGCAGGGGTACGGGACGGTATTCCTGAACTGGCTGCGTGCTCATACGAACATCTTCTCCCGATTGTCTTATATTATTGTCGGACAATTCAACGTTCTGGTTTCTGCGTCAAGTCTTGCCCGGCTTAATCAGACCGGGTGGTGGAGACCTGCGCGAAATGGTCGTCGGGCAGCGACTGGATCAGGGTTCTTGCGTTTTCGATATGGCCGAGCATCGCTGCTTCCGCGCCGGATGCATCATTGGCCTTTACGCATTCAGTCAGACGCTGGTGCTGCCGGTTGGTTTCAAACACCTGTTGCCTGTCCACCAGAATACGGAACTGCAGCCAATAGAGCGAGTTGGAGAGCCTCGTAAGTGTCTCGTTCAGAAGCGGGTTGTTCGCCGTCTCCCGAAACAGGCGGTGAAAGCGGGCGTTCAGCTCCGAGAACCGGTTCATGTCGCCCGCTTCTGCGGCGGTGTCCAGGCCGTGCTGAATGTCGATCAGGGAAGCGGGTGCCCGGTGAAGCGCGGGAAGGGCGAGTTTCACCGCGAGCGCTTCCAGTGCGCCACGCACCTGAAACAGATTGTCCACCTCGGGGCGTGAGAGCTGCCGCACGGCAACGCCGCGATGGGGTTCAGCCGAGAGGAGCCCGTCCGCAGTCAGACGGCGAAAGGCTTCGCGCAGGGAGGAGCGTGAGACGCCGAGCCGGCTGGTAAAATCACTCTCGGTCAGCCGCTGGCCGGGCACGAGCCGCCCGGTGCGCACGGCCTCTGTCACAGCGGTGGCAACGATCTCCACGGTGGATCGGGAATCGGTCTCTTCCATTGGGAGACAGTGTGCCGGGAGCGACCGTCTGGCAAGCCTGTTCAGCGGCCGGCGGCGTGGCGTCCGGCGTTGCGGCCGGAAAAGATGCAGCCGCCCAGGAAGGTGCCTTCCAGTGCGTTGTAACCGTGATAGCCGCCACCGCCGAAGCCCGCCACCTCTCCGGCGGCGTAGAGACCGGGGATGGGCTCGCCGTCCGCATTCAGCACCTGGCTGTCGAGATTGGTGTGCAGTCCACCCAGTGTCTTGCGGGTGAGGATGTGCAGCCGCACCGCGATCAGCGGCCCGCTGGCGGGATCAAGAATCCTGTGCGGTCGGGCTGTCCGCACCAGCCTGTCACCGAGATAGGCGCGTGCACCGCGAATGGCGGTCACCTGTGCGTCCTTGGAAAAGGCGTTGCCGATCTCGCGGTCGCGCGCGTCGATCTGCGCCTTGAGCCGGTCATGATCGATCAGCGGTTTGCCTGCGAGCGTGTTCATGGCTTCCACCAGTGATTTCAGATCGTCGCGGACGATGAAATCCTCACCTTTCTCCTTGAACGCTTCAACCGGTGGTGGCGCGCCCTTGCCGCGGCGGCTTTTCAAGACCTCGATCCAGCGCTTCGACGTCAGGTCCGGATTCTGCTCGGAGCCAGAGAGAGCGAACTCCTTCTCGATGATCTTCTGGGTCAGCACGAACCAGGAATAGTCGTAGCCGGTCCCAAGAATGTGCTTCAGCGTGGAGAGCGTGTCGAAACCCGGCATGCAGGGCGCGGGAAGGCGGTTGCCTTCGGCATCGAACCAGAGCGAAGAAGGGCCGGGAAGAATGCGAATGCCGTGATCGGGCCAGATTGGCGCCCAGTTCTTCACGCCTTCCGTATAGTGCCACATGCGATCGGTGTTGATGGTGGCCGCACCCGATTTTCGGGCAATGCCGATCATGCGGCCGTCGACATGATGCGGGACGCCGGCGATCATTGTCTTCGGTGCGGGGCCGAGCCGTTTCGTCGGCCAGTTTCTGCGCACCAGGTCCAGATTGCCGCCAATGCCGCCGGAGGCGACGATCACGGCATCGGCAGTGAACTCGAAATCGCCGACGATGTCGCGTCCTGACTTTTGACCGCGCTCCACCGTCGAAGGTTCCAGGATTTCGCCCGCCACGCCGGAGATCGCGCCCTTCCGGCGTACAAGGCGGCTTGCCTGATGGCGAAACTTCATTGCAATGCGGCCGGTTTTGGCATGGGCGAGAATGCGCCTGGCGAAAGGCTCCACCACACCGGGGCCGGTTCCCCACGTGATGTGAAAGCGGGGTACCGAATTGCCGTGACCATCGGCGAGGCTGCCGCCACGTTCCGCCCAGCCCACCACTGGGAACCAGCGCATGCCCATGGCATGGAGCCATGGACGCATCTCGCCGGCGGCAAAGTCGATATAGGCTTCGGCCACCCTGCGGGGCCAGAAATCTTCTTCACGGTCGAACTGCGCCGAGCCCATCCAGTCCTGCAGGGCGAGTTCGCGGCTATCGGCGATGCGCATCCGCCGCTGTTCGGGACTATCGACGAAGAAGAGCCCGCCCAGCGACCAGAAGGCCTGGCCACCGAGCCCGTTTTCGCCTTCCTGTTCAAGCAGTGCAACGCGCTTGCCGACGTCGGCCAGTTCGGCTGCCGCTACCAGTCCGGCGAGGCCGGCGCCGACGACGATCGCATCGAATTGATCAGCCATGTCACCTCCCAAAGCGGCCGATGGCGAGTGTCGGCTGCTTTGGTGGGATGAGCAAGTGCGATTGAGCGCAGCCCCGGTGCCTATGCGCCGTAGCGCTGTTCCAGATGCCTTGTGAAATGCGCCGCATTGAGCGGCTCGCCGGTCGCCTGTTCGATCAGGTCCGGCGTGGAGAGCCGGGAGGCCTGCGACCAGATCTTTTCGCGCCGCCATGCGTTCACCGCCTCGAACTGGCCCCGGGCGAACTGCTCGTTCACATCTGGAATATCCTTCTCGATCGCCGACCACTGCTGCGCGGCGATCATGGCGCCGAGCGTGTAGGAGGGGAAATAACCGAAGGCGGCGGAGGGCCAGTGGACATCCTGCATCGGCCCATCCTGCGGCGTGTCGATCGTTGACAGGCCAAGATAGGCTTTCATCTTTTCGTCCCAGGCTTCCGGCAGATCGCGGGCTTCGAGCCTGTCGGCGATCAGGTCCTGTTCCAATTCGAAGCGCAGGATGACATGCAGCGGATAGGTCACTTCGTCCGCATCAACACGGATCAGCCCGCGCTCGACATGGTGTACATGGGCGAGGATCTCGTCTTTCGACCATTTTTCGCCGAGATGCTTCTCCACCACCGGCAGCGCCCATTCCCAGAAAGCCGGGTTGCGGCCGATCTGTTTTTCGACAAACAGGCTCTGGCTTTCGTGCATCGCCATGCCCCGCGCCCTGCCGAGCGGCCAGTGCGCCCATTCGTGCGGCAGGTTCTGCTCATAGAGCGCGTGGCCGGTTTCATGCAGGATGCCCATCAGCGAAGAGAGAAACTCGTCGGTGCGATAGCGCGTGGTGATGCGCACATCGGTCGGAACGCCGCCGCAAAACGGGTGGTGCGAGACAGAGAGGCTGCCGCGTGTCAGGTCGAAACCGACCGCCGCCATCATCGCCAGTCCAAGCTCGCGCTGCCGCTCGACCGGGTAATTTCCCGACAGCGGGCGCAGCGGATTCTTCGCCCGCTTCTTTTTCTGGATTTCCAGCGCGTTTGGGACGAAATCAACCAGAAACGCCTTCAAATTCTCGAAAACGGGAGCGATTTCCGCCGTTCTGTTGCCGGGGTCGAACTGCTCCATTAGCGCATCATACGGGTCGAGGCCGAGCACGTCGGAGCGACGCGCAGCCTCTTCCCTCGCCATCTCGATAACGCCTTCGAGTGCTGGCAGGAAGCCGGCCCAATCGCCCTTCGGGCGCGCCTCGCGCCAAAGCTGTTCGCAGCGCATGCGAGTGCGGGTCTGGCGTTCCACGAAGTCCGAGGGCAGGCAGGTGAGGTTGATGTAGTGGCGGCGGAATTCCGCGACTGCCGTTTTCTGATCGGCGTTCAGGTCTTCCTGCCCGGCCGCCTCGATCCAGTCGGCGATTTCGGGTGCGGTCGCCTGACGATGCGCCATGCCGGCCAGCGTGGACATGGCCTCGGCACGTGCTTCGCCACCGCCGGGCGCCATATGCGTTGCCTCATCCGCACCGAGGATTGCCAGCGCATGGTCGAGCGCTTCCAGCCTGTGGCCAAGGTCATCGAGTTTCTGGAAGGACATGAAGCTCCTCATACGCATGGAAGGAGAGCAGGGACAGCCCTGCAGAAGGAAAGATCAACGCTCGGTAAGCTTCAGCTCGATGCGGCGGTTGCGGGCACGGGCTTCGGCGGTGTCTTCGGTGTCGAGCGGCTGATATTCGCCGAAGCCGGCGGCAACGAGCCGGTTCGCCGGCACGCCGTTTTCGATCAGGAACTTGACGACGGCCGTGGCGCGCGCGGTTGAAAGCTCCCAGTTGTCGCGGAAGCGTCCGGTGCCGGAAAGCGGCACGTCATCCGTATGGCCGTCGACGCGCAGAACCCAGTTGATTTCGGGCGGGATTTCTTTCTGCAGCTCGAGAATGGCGTCTGCCAGCTTGCGCATTTCCTCGCGGCCATTGGGATTGATCTCCGTGGCGCCGGAGGGGAACAGAACTTCCGACTGGAACACGAAACGGTCACCAACGATGCGAATGTTTTCGCGGTCGGAGAGGATTTCGCGCAGACGGCCGAAGAAGTCGGAGCGATAGCGGTTCAGTTCCTGAACGCGCTGGGCCAGCGCCACGTTGAGGCGGCGCCCGAGATCGGCGATCTTGGTGCGGGATTCGCGGTCGCGCTCTTCAGAAACCTCAAGGGCGGCTTCCAGCGCGCCGATCTGTTTGCGCAGCGCTGAAATCTGCTGGTTCAGAAGCTCCACCTGCGACAGAGCGCGCTGACTGACCTGACGTTCTTCATCAAGGGCGCCGGAAAGTTCACCGATCCGGGCTTCGGCCTGCTCGCTCTGGCCGCTGCCGCTTGCCAGAATCTGTTCCAGCCGCGAGCGGTCGGCGCGAATGTCCTCGAGCGAAGCGCGCAGGTTGGCGATGGTGTCTTCGGCATCCTGGCTGTTGGCCTGCTCAAGAGCAAGAAGCTGCGTCAACTCGTTGATCTGCGCATTCAGCCGGTCGAGCACGGCATCCTTGCCGGTGATTTCCTGGCTGAGGAAATACTGCGCCAGAACGAAGACGGAGAGCAGGAACATGATGGCGAGCAGCAGCGTCGCCATGGCATCCACGAAACCCGGCCAGTAATCGACCCGCCGGTCTGTGCGGCGTGCGCGGGCAAGCGCCATGTCAGCCTTCCCGCTTTTTCAGTGCAGCAGACAGTTTTTCGAGCGTGGCACGCATGGCTTTCTGTTCATCGGCCTGGGCTTCCACCCAGTCGCGCATCATCTGCTGTTCCTGGCGCATGTTCTTGACGAGGCCGGATATGCCTTCGGCGAGGTTGGCCATGGAGGCGGTCAGGCGGGGGCTGGACGTGCCTTCTTCCTGGGCTGCGCGCAGCTTGTCGGCAAGCTGCTGCATCTCCTCGGAAGCGCCGTTGCGGCCTTCGGAAAGATCCGAACCCAGATCCGTGACGGAGGAGAGCCAGTTTTCAAGCTCTGTGTAAAACCGGTTCTGGGCCCGGCCAGCCTGCAGGTCGAGAAAGCCCAGGATCAGTGAGCCGGAGAGGCCGAAGAGTGAGGAGGAGAAGGCCGTTCCCATGCCTTCCAGCGGCGCGGAAAGGCCGGATTTCAAAGCATCCAGAACGTCGTTGGCATTGCCGGAGGCGGGGTCCAGGGACTGGATGGTGTCGCCGATGGAGCCGATGGTCTGCAAAAGACCCCAGAAGGTGCCGAGCAGGCCGAGAAAGACCAAAAGGCCGATCAGGTAGCGCGAGATGTCGCGGCTTTCATCAAGGCGTGTTGCGATGGAATCGAGAATGGAACGCATGGAGCTGGTCGACAGCGCCATGGAGGAGGCTCGGCTCAAAAGCGCTTTCATCGGTGCGAGCAGAACGGGATCGGATGCTTCCGAACCCGCACGGAAGGAGTTGACCCACCGCACTTCCCGAAACAGGCGCGTGACCTGCATGAAGGCAAGCAGAATGCCGATCAGGAGAACACCGAGGATCAGGCCGTTCAGGCCGGGGTTGGTCTGAAAGGCGGAAGCGATCTGCCGGTAGAGAATGGCGGCCACGAAGCCTGCTATCGCCAGAAAAACCAGCATGGAATAGAGGAAGACCTGCGGGCTCGAGAGCGTGTGCGGGTCGTAATCGAGCCCAACGGATGGTTCGGCGTCCTCACGCGATTTCAGCAAGGCCATCAGCTCCTCGTATCCATTGCGGTGCAGAACCACTACTGATTCCTGTATCGCGCAGGATTCTAATCGCAAATATGACGAAATTGAAAGTCGCGCACAGCATCATGTGATGCCGGGATCAGCTATTGCCATCCTGAAGCCCGAGGAGTGACCGCAATGAGCCCGCCAAATCGCGCAGGCAGCGCCAGATGCCCTCGCTCTTCGGCACACTCAGGGTGAGGGCTGCGGATATGCCTGGTGGGTGTGTAGGTCAGCTCTTCTGGGGAGCGGGCCTGGCCAGGGTCTTGAGCAGGGCGCGGTGAATGGCTTCATTGCCGGCGACGATCTGGCCCGTGTCGAACATTTTGTCGCCGCCCTTTTTATCGCTGACAAACCCGCCGGCTTCGCGCACGAGGATGATGCCCGCTGCAATGTCCCAGGGGGAGAGCGTGTCTTCCCAGAAGCCGTCCATGCGCCCCGCGGCGACATAGGCGAGATCCAGCGCCGCCGAACCGAGCCGGCGGATGCCGGCCGTCTCGCCCATGACGTTGCGCAGGTCGAGAAGGGCGGTGCCATGATGGCCGCGTCCCAGATGCGGGATGCCCGTGCCGACAACCGCGTCGGACAGCCTGCTGCGGGCCGCAACGCGTAGGCGGCGGTCGTTCAGGAAAGCGCCACCACCGCGTTCGGCAGTGTAAAGCTCGTCCATCGCAGGGTTGTAGATCACACCGGCGACGATCTGCCCCTGACGCTCCAGGGCAATCGAGATCGAGAAGATCGGGATGCCGTGCAGGAAGTTCGTCGTGCCGTCGAGCGGATCGACAATCCAGCGGTGCTGCGGGTCGTCACCCTCGACCGTGCCGCTCTCCTCCATAAGGAAGGAATAGCCCGGACGGGCACGCGCCAGCTCGGCGTGGATGATTTCCTCGGCCTTGCGGTCGGCCTGGCTCACATAGTCACCGGGGCCTTTCAGCGAAACCTGCAGGTTCTGCACCTCGCCGAAATCGCGTGCGAGGGAGCGGCCTGCCTTCATGGCAGCCTGAACCATGACATTGATGATCGCCGAACGGGCCATGGGGGAAGAGCCTTTGTGACTTGAAGTTTCGGTAAGCGCGCCGGGCGGACGTTATTCGCCGCGGCGCAGATAGGTGATTTCGTTGGTGTCGACCACGATCTTCTCGCCGGCCTCGATGAAAGGCGGGACCATGACGCGCACGCCATTCTCAAGCACGGCCGGCTTGTAGGAGGAGGCTGCCGTCTGGCCTTTCACCACGGGATCCGCTTCAGCGATCGTGAGCGTGACCTGATCAGGCAGGGAAATGCCGATGGGCTTTTCTTCATAGAGTTCCACGGTCACGGTCATGCCATCCTGCAGGAACGCGGCGCGATCGCCGACGAAATCCTTCTGCAGTTCAAGCTGTTCGTAGGTTTCGGAATCCATGAACACCAGCGCATCTTCCTGTTCATAGAGGAAGCTGAAGTCCTTCTGCTCGAGGCGCACGCGCTCGACCGTCTCGGCCGCGCGGAAGCGCTCGTTGAGCTTGGTGCCGTCGATCAGGTTCTTCAGCTCGACCTGGTTGTATGCGCCGCCCTTGCCGGGTTTCACAGCGTTGGTCTTAACTGCAACCCAGAGGCCGCCATTGTGCTCAATGACGTTACCGGGGCGGATTTCGTTGCCGTTGATTTTCATGTGATCGTCCTGCGGGTCTCAAGCGCGCAGTCACGCGCAATTCGGCGCTTCCAAGACCATAAAACGGGGTTCAAGGCAAGCCGCGCGCCGGATTGTGATCCAGGAAAATCTCAGCGAAGCCGATTTGCGCGCTGGATCGCATCTTTCATTTCTTCCGGCGTGAGGCCGGCAAGGAAATCCTCGTTCTCGGGGTCAATGAGGCCAGCCCGGCGGGCGGAGACATACCAGGCCGCGCCCTCGATGACGTTTGCCTCAACCCCGACACCGGCACGGTAGAGCTTGGCAAGCCGGTTTTGTGCCGCGACATTGCCGCCTTCAGCCGCGCGCTTGAGCCAGCCGAAGCCGGCCTGCGTGTTGCGCGCGCCGCCGCGCCCTTCCACCAGCCAGGTGCCGAGGTCCAGCTGCGCGGTGTCGAAGTTCTGCATTGCCGATCTCTCGAGCCAGCTCCGGGCGACTTTGTCATCTGCCTGCCGGCCGCCAAAGCCGTTGGCGTAAACTTGGGCCATGGCGTATTGCGCGTCGGCGAGACCGGCGTTGGCAGCCTTTTCGTAATAGCTCACCGCACGTTTCTGGCTTTCGAAGCTGGATTGCCGGTCGAGGATCATCTGGGCGAGATTGAACTGGGCGAGCCGGTTGCCCTTGTCCGCCGCAATCTGCATGAGCTCGAACGCCCGGTCCGTATCCTTTTCAACGAAGTTTCCGTCGAGCAGCATAAGCGCATACTGGAACTGGGCTTCAGGAACGCCCTGCTGTGCGGCTTTCGAATACCATTCTGCCGCTTTGGTGGCGCTGCGGGGCATGCCGAGGCCGCGCGCATAGATTTCGGCCACAAGGGTTTGCGCGGCTGCGTCGCCGGCTTCCGCACGCGGCAGCGCGAGATTGTGCGCGGTGATGTAGTAGCCGCGCTGGAATGCACCATAGGCGGCGTCCGGCAGTTTGCCGAAACGATCCGGGTCCACCTGGTCGACCGTGGGGGCTGAAAGAGGACGGTCGCCCGGCGGTTGCAGGCGATCGGACATGCGCTCGCTTGCCTGAGGGGCGCCGGAGCCTGCCGTTTCCGGCTCGACATTGCCGGCAGCGCGCGCGTTTCCCGCAAGCCCGCAAAATGCGGCGGCAAGGAGCAAGGCGGGAAGGAAACGTGGGCGCATGATCAGGCTCCCTCAACTTGCTGTGCGGCCCTGTCGAGGATGGAATTGGCTTCTGCCACCGCTGCCGCGGGATCGGTCTCATCGGCAAACACCGCGGCGCAGAGCGCGGTGAAATCCGAACCGCTTGCCGAGACCGGCTCGACAGAGGCAATGGTGTTGCCGCCCATCACGATGCAGGGAATTTCCACCATCTCGGACCACCAGGTGCCGAGGGTCAGATTGCGGGGATGAGGTTCGGGCTTGTTATCGTAGCCAAAGCGGCCGAAGAACAGATAGTCGGGCTGCAACTCTCCGTATTGAAGGGCGTCGTCGCGGGTTTTCATGCCGCCGACCCCGATCATCATCCGGTCCTGATATTTCTCGATCACGTCGGCGAGCTCTTCGAGCGACCCCTCGACATGAATGCCGTCGGCCTTGACGCGGGCGGCGATGCGCGGCGCGCCGGCGATCATCACCGCGACATTGCGGGCCTGTGCAATGGGGGTGAGGCGCTCGGCGCGGGCCTGGAAACTGACTTCATCCTGTCCGTAATCGGGGATGATCAGCGAGGCGACGTCTCCCCCTGAGAGTGCGGCCTCCAGATGCGCTTCGTCATTGGCAGCCGTTTCGGGCGGCGGTGCGATCAATACGAGGCGGCAGCGATTGGTCATTTGGCAACTCCTCAAGCCTGTTCGTGATTTGCCCGCGTGGCGAAAAGGCTCCGTCTCACTGTCGTACGCAGGTCCGCGCTAAACCGGTCTGAACCGTTTCTTGCCCGTCAATTTGGTTTGAATGCGGCATAGACGACGAGCGGGGTGAACGACAAGGAAAATTGAAGCACTTCCGGTGACTCTCGCCAAATCCGGGCAGGGGGGCTATGAGAGTCGGGCCCGACATTCGGGGCGCAGACGAGTTTCATGAACGCACTTCTTTCCGATCCGGCATTCTATTTCGCAGCGGTTCCCGCCGTCATTCTCGTGGGGCTTTCAAAGGGCGGTTTCGGCGGGGCCATGGCCCTGCTTGGCGTGCCAATGCTTTCGCTTGTCGTCTCGCCGGTGCAGGCCGCGGCCATCCTGCTGCCGATCCTGATCGTCATGGATGTGGTTTCGCTGTGGGCCTGGCGCGGGTTCATGGATCGCAGAACGCTCTCGATCATGCTGCCCGGTGCGTTCTTGGGTATTGCCATCGGGTGGGCGACCGCGGCGGTTGTGACGGAAGGGCATGTGCGCCTGATTGTCGGCTTCGTTACACTCGCCTTTTTCCTGCGGTGGGTTTTCGAGAAGGTGGCAGGGCGTGCGCACATCGCCAACCAGAGCCGTTCACGCGGTACGTTCTGGGGTGGCGTGGCGGGTTTCACCAGTTTTGTTGCCCACGCGGGCGGGCCGCCCTATCAGGTCTATGCGCTGCCGCTCGGGCACGATCCGCGCGTCTACACGGGGACGAGCGTTGTGTTCTTCGCCATCGTAAACGCGGTGAAGCTCATTCCCTATTTCGCGCTCGGTCAGTTCGACCGCTCGAACCTGACGGCGTCGCTGATCCTGATCCCGCTCGCGCCGCTTGCCACCCTTGCCGGCGTGTGGGTGGTCAAACGCATGAAGCCGGCTGTGTTCTATCCCTTCATGTATGTGATGGTGCTGATCGTTTCCCTGAAGCTCATCCATGACGGCCTGTCCGACCTAATGGGGTGGTGACGGCATCGGAAGCCTGTGCTTAATAAGCAAAAACACTGCGGGAGGATGTTTGTGACCGGGAACGCTTTTGATCGGGATCTCGACAGGAATCCCGCTAACTTTCAGCCTTTGACACCACTTGTGCTTCTGGAACGCGCCGCAAAAGTCTTTCCCAACGAGGTGGCGATCATCCATGGCGGCCAGCGGGTGACCTACGCGACGTTCTGGGAGCGTTCGCTGAAGCTGGCCTCAGCGCTTGCCCGCCATGGTATCGGCAAGGGCGACACGGTTTCCGTCATGCTGTCCAACACGCCGCCCATGCTGGAGGCGCATCACGGTGTGCCGATGACGAAGGCGGTGCTGCATTCGCTCAACACGCGGCTGGATGCGGCGATCATCGCCTTTCAGCTCGACCATGCGGAGAGCAGGGTGGTCATCGTCGACCGGGAGTTCTCCGATGTGATGAAGGAGGCGCTGGCGCTGGCGCAGGGCAAGCCGCTGGTGATCGACTATGACGATCCCGAATTTGGCGGGGATGCACCCTATCCGAAGGGTGAGCGCATCGGCAGTGTGGACTATGAAGCGTTCGTGGCATCGGGGGATGCCGGCTTCACCTGGTCCATGCCGGATGACGAATGGGACGCGATTGCGCTGAATTATACCTCGGGCACGACCGGCAACCCAAAGGGCGTTGTCTATCACCATCGCGGGGCCGCGCTCATGGCCTATGCCAACACGGTGCATGCCGGGCTCTCGCGGGGGGCGGTCTATCTGTGGACCCTGCCGATGTTCCACTGCAATGGCTGGTGCTTTCCGTGGACGCTGGCGCTGACGGCGGGCACTCATGTGTGCCTGCGCTGGGTACGGGCAAAGCCCATGTATGACGCAATCGCGGAGCATGGCGTAACGCATCTGTGCGGTGCACCGGTGGTGATGTCGGCACTGCTCAACGCTCCTGAGGCCGAGAAGCGGGATTTTTCGCACACGGTGACCTTCAACACGGCGGCGGCACCGCCGCCCGAGAGCGTGCTTTCGGCCATGGCCGAGGCGGGGTTCACGGTGACCCATCTCTACGGGCTGACGGAAACCTATGGGCCTGCGGTGGTGAACGAGTGGAAAGGCGAGTGGGACGCGCTCGACGGAGCGGGGCAGGCGGCGCGCAAGGCGCGGCAGGGCGTGCGCTATGCGGCGCTCGAGGGGCTGACTGTGATGGACCCGGAAACGATGACCGAGACGCCGCCCGATGGCGAGACCATCGGCGAGGTGATGTTTCGCGGCAACATCGTCATGAAGGGGTATCTCAAGAACAGAAAAGCGACGGACGAGGCGTTTGCCGGGGGCTGGTTCCATTCGGGCGATCTCGGCGTGATGCATCCGGATGGTTATATCCAGCTCAAGGACCGATCCAAGGACATCATCATCTCCGGCGGCGAGAACATCTCCTCGATCGAGGTGGAGGATGCGCTCTATCGGCATCCTGCCATCGCGGCATGCGGGGTGGTGGCCAAAGCGGATGAAAAATGGGGCGAGACGCCGGTGGCCTTCGTGGAGCTGAAACCGGGGCGGGACGCCAGCGCGGAGGAGATCATCGCGCACTGCCGGTCGCTTCTGGCGCATTTCAAATGTCCGAAAACGGTGGTTTTCTCCGAAATTCCCAAGACGTCCACGGGAAAAATCCAGAAGTTTCGTCTGCGGGAGCAGGCCCGGGAATTGTCCTGAACCGGGCAGTGTCGATCTGCATTCGATTCAAGAATTGGCGGGACTGTTAACCGTCCATTAAGCTTTACATGCGTTTACTGTGTGTATCCAGTGATCTGGATTCTTACCGAGTGGCTGGAGCCATTCTGTTTGACGCCTCCCTGTTTAAACTCCTGAGAGCCGCCTTTGCGGCTCTTTTTTTGTCCAAATTGAGTATTAACCCTTTGTTAAGGAAGAACTTGCCAACAGCTGTGCACAAGCCCATTCTTGAGTGACGTGCCGGCATTGAGAGTCAGGCGCACTTGTGATTGAACGCATCAACCGGCGGTGGCCGGAAAAATTGTATCTGGTGGGGCGTAGGCACAATGATTGACAACGGGAACGGTCGCGCGACCACGATCAAGCTGGCCGAGCATCGCGTGTTCTCGGATTCGTTCAAACCCCTTTACAATCAGGGCATGAGCCTGGTCGAGGAGGCTGCGGAGTATCTCGACGGCGATGGGCGCGCGGAGGCAAAGCGCCTGACGCGCGCTGGAGCCGCGCTCTATGCGGCCGAATCCATGCGCCTGACGACACGCCTCATGCAGCTCGCATCCTGGCTGCTCCTTCAGCGCGCGGCCAACTCCGGCGAGATGACCCGTGAGCAGGTGGCGGCAGAGAAATCCAAGGTGCGTCTCGATACGCACTCACCACAAGAACAGGCACAGGGCTGGTCCGACCTTCCCGAGAAATTCCAGAGTCTCGTGGTGCGCTCGATGCGTCTTCAGGATCTGGTGCGGCGCATGGATGAAGAAATCTACGGTGGTGCCCCGGCGCGGGCGGAAGAAGCCGAGCTTTTCGGCAACAATCCAGTCTATGAGCAGATCACTCTCCTGAAAACAGCATTCGGCCACCGCTGAACAGCCAGTCGAACACGATCTCTGTGAGCGGCAGCGCAATCAGCGCCGAGGCGATGATGAGCGTGAAGGCGAGGCGGCGATAGGTCGTGTCGCTGGCGATGCCATAGAGCCTGCCGCCAACGAGCAGGCTGAGCATGTAGGGCGGGATCATCAGGAGCCCCAGCATGACGCGTGAATGCTCGAACAGGCCGGCCGCCCACAGATTGCCGGCGGAGAAGATCTCTGAAATCAGGAAAAGCGTCATCAGATTGGCGCGCACAACCGCGACCGGCAGCGTTGACGCCATCCAGTATATGATGACGGGCGGGCCGGGAATGGCGGCGATGCCTGACAGGGTTCCGGCAATGCTGCCAATGCCGAAAGAGAGGGGAAGGCTGCGCGGCCCGTGATAGCGCCAGCCGCTGCGCAGGGTAAGCGCGCAGGCAAGGATGATCACGCAGATGACCCAGCGCAACACGGTCTCGTCTCCGTTTTTCAGGATGTAGACGCCGAGCGGCACGAACAGCGCCAGGCCGGCAAGCACCGGCAGAACCTCGCGCCAGCGGGCAAGTTTTACGACGGGAAGCGCTACCGGCAGGGTGGGCAGCGAATCGATGATGACGAGCAGGACGACCGCCGTCACGGGGTCGTAGAGCGCTCCGGCGATCGGGGCGACGATCAGGCCGGTGCCGAAACCCGAAAGCCCGCGCACAACGCCAGCCGCCAGCACGGTGGCGATCAGAAGGGCGAGACTGAGGTCGAATTCGGGCAGACTTCCATCTCCTGAAAAGGGCGCTGGCGAGCCCGCTTCTTCGCTCGTGCTGCTTGTGCGTGGCAATGGGCCTGCCCACGGCTATGTTAGTGCCATGAACACACCGATTCGAATTCTCGGCATCGATCCCGGGCTCCGGCGCACAGGCTGGGCCATCATCGATGCGCAGGGCAACTCCCTGCGCTTTGTGGGTGCTGGCACCGTGACGTCCGACGGCAAGGCCGATCTGGCCTCCAGACTGTGCCAGCTGCATGACGGGCTCGATGCCATTCTGCATGACCATCGACCGGATGAAGCGGCGGTGGAGGCGACCTTCGTCAACAAGGATGCCTCGGCGACGCTGAAGCTCGGCCAGGCGCGGGGCATCGCCATGCTGGTGCCGGCGCGGGCCGGTCTTCCGGTGGCCGAATATGCGCCCAATGCGGTGAAGAAAACCGTGATCGGGGTCGGTCACGGCGACAAGAAACAGATTCACATGATGGTGAAGGTGCTGATGCCGAAGGCGCGGTTTGACACGGATGACGCGGCGGATGCGATCGCCATCGCCATCTGTCATGCCCATCACAGGCAATCCGCCACCTCCCGACTGGCCATGGAAGCACTGAAATGATCGGAAAACTGAAGGGCATCATCGACGAGATCGCCGAAGATCACTGCATCATCGATGTGGGGGGCGTCGGGTATGTCGCCTATTGTCCGGCGCGGACGCTGGCAGCACTCGACGGTGAGGGGACGGCTGTGACGCTGTTCATCGAGACCTATGTGCGCGAGGACATGATCCGGCTTTACGGCTTTCGCAGCGCGCTGGAGCGCGAATGGTTCCGCCTTTTGCAGAACAATGTGCAGGGCGTGGGGGCCAAGGTGGCGCTTTCAGTGCTTTCGACACTTTCGGCTTCGGAACTGGCCAATGCGATTGCGCTGAAGGATGCGGCGACCGTGGCGCGTGCGCCGGGCGTGGGCAAGAAGGTTGCCGAGCGCATCGTCACCGAACTGAAGAGCAAGGCGCCTGCCTATGCCGGAGAGGCAACCGGCACGATCGGCCTGAAGCAGGAACTGGGTGAGGGGGCTGCGCCGGCACCGGTGTCCGACGCGGTATCGGCGCTCTCAAATCTCGCTATTCGCGCGACGTGGCGGCGAATGCCGTCGCTGCCGCAATGAAGGCAGCGGGCGAGGGCGCGGATGCGGGCACGCTGATCAGGCTTGGCCTGAAGGAACTGGCGCGCTAGTCAGGGCCATGAGCGCGCTGTTTGCGCTGTATGATTGTGAAATGGAAGTCTGCGGATGACGGATGGCGACAGGCTGATTGCAGCCGACAAGCGCGGTGAGGACCTGGACTCGACGATGCGTCCGCAGTCGCTGGACGATTTCGTCGGGCAGAAAGCGGCGCGCGCCAATCTGAAAGTTTTCATTGAAGCTGCGCGTGGACGCGGCGAGGCGCTGGACCATGTGCTTTTTGTCGGGCCGCCCGGCCTTGGCAAGACCACGCTGGCGCAGATCATGGCGCGCGAGCTGGGGGTGAATTTCCGTTCCACCTCTGGCCCGGTGATCGCAAAGGCGGGTGATCTGGCGGCGCTTTTGACCAATCTCGAAGAGCGCGATGTGCTCTTCATCGATGAAATCCACCGGCTGAACCCGGCGGTGGAGGAAATTCTCTATCCAGCCATGGAGGATTTTCAGCTCGACCTGATCATCGGCGAGGGGCCGGCCGCGCGCTCGGTGAAGATCGATCTTGCCAAGTTCACGCTGGTGGCGGCGACGACGCGGCTTGGCCTTCTGACGACGCCGCTGCGCGACCGTTTCGGCATTCCCGTGCGGCTCGATTTCTACACGGTCGATGAACTGCAATCGATCGTTACGCGCGGTTCGCGCATTCTCGGGCTGCCGCTTGCGAATGACGGAGCGGAGGAAATCGCACGCCGGGCGCGGGGCACGCCACGCATTGCCGGGCGCCTTTTGCGCCGGGTGCGGGATTTCGCCACTGTGGCGGGCGCAAGCGAGGTGACGCGCAAGGTTGCCGACGAGGCGCTTTCGCGGCTTGAAGTGGATGCGCTTGGCCTCGATCAGCTCGACCGGCGCTACCTCACCATGATTGTGGAGAATTTCGGCGGCGGGCCGGTGGGCATCGAGACGATAGCGGCAGCACTTTCTGAACCGCGCGACGCCATCGAGGACATCATCGAGCCCTATCTGATCCAGCAGGGCTTCATCCAGCGCACCCCGCGCGGGCGCGTGCTCGCCGCCAGGGCATGGCGCCACATGGGGCTTCAGCCGCCGAAGGAATTGGCGGAAGCGCAGATCAGCCTGTTTCAGCAGGGGGATGGGGAATGAACGCCGGCTCGGGCGAAGACCTGACGGTCGGGCTTTCGGGTGAGCTGACCGATTTCGGGCATCGGCTCGTGGCGCGGGTCTATTTCGCAGATACGGATTTCACCGGCGTAGTCTATCACGCACGCTATCTGGAGTTTCTGGAGCGGGGACGCTCGGATTTCCTGCGGCTGGCCGGTGTGCATCATACCGAACTGGCCGATGGGAAGCATGGCGAGGTGCTTTCCTGGGTCGTACGGCGGATGGAGATCGATTTTCGCCAGCCCGCCCGTGTTGACGACATCGTGACGGTGGAGACACGCACCGAGGCAATCTCCGGCGCACGCATTCACATGGCGCAGCGGCTTCTGCGCGGCGAGAACGTGCTGGTGGAGGCAAAAGTCGAAGCGGCCATCATCGGCGCATCGGGACGACCGCGGCGGTTTCCGAAAGAGTGGATCGCGGCGTTCAAGCCGAAGGACAGGTGAAACACATTTCGTGATTGCAGGCGCTTTTGCACATCTCGTCCGCGGGATGCCTGCGCGCGAGAACATCTCCTAACGCTTAATTAACCATAACGGTTCATGAAGAAAACCATGAAATCCGTAGCGAATCCGTGCGCCTTCCTTTCACCAAATTTTACCGGATAAAGGGGCGTTGAAGCATCTCGCGGGGACGCCTCGGATCGGACGCAGGCAACGGCACGCAAGCAGGGGCGCGGCCGAGACCGAGATGTACGCCCCGCCCTGATCTTAAGAGGATGTTGATCCATGGAAAGTGTTACGCTCGCCGCACCGGGTGGGGAGTTGTCGATCTGGGCTTTGTTCTGGCAGGCAGGCTGGGTGGTCAAGCTGGTCATGATCGGCCTGCTTGTCGCATCGGTCTGGACCTGGGCGATCATCGTTGACAAGCTAATTGCCTATGCTCGCATGCGCACGGCCCTCAACCGCTTTGAAAAGACTTTCTGGTCGGGCCAGTCGCTTGAGGAACTCTACCGTGCGCTTTCGGACCGCAAGACCACCGGCATGGGCTCAATCTTCGTGGCCGCCATGCGCGAGTGGAAGAAGAGTTTTGAGAAAGGCGCGCGCTCGCCCATCGGCCTGCAGACGCGCATCGACAAGGCAATGGACCTGGCGCTCACGCGTGAGATGGAGCGGCTTGAGAGCCGGCTCGGCTTCCTTGCCTCCATCGGCTCGGCGGCCCCTTTCATCGGTCTGTTTGGCACGGTGGTCGGTATCATGACCTCATTCCAGGCGATTGCCGGTTCCAAGTCCACCAATCTGGCGGTTGTGGCACCAGGTATCGCCGAGGCTCTGCTGGCCACGGCCATAGGTCTTCTGGCCGCCATTCCCGCGGTTATCGCCTACAACAAGCTGTCATCCGACGCGGGCAAGCTCGCCGGACGGATGGAAGGCTTTGCGGACGAATTTTCGACCATTCTCTCGCGGCAGATCGACGAGAAGGTCGCCGCGAAGGCGGCTTAGGAGCGCACAATGGGTATGTCAGTCGGATCGGCGGGCGGAAGAAACGGACGGCGGCGTGGCCGCCGGGGCTCGCGCTCGGGTCTGATCTCCGAGATCAACGTGACGCCTTTCGTGGACGTGATGCTGGTGCTGCTCATCATCTTTATGGTGGCTGCACCGCTTCTGACGGTGGGCGTGCCGATCGATCTTCCGGAGACGCAGGCCAAGGCGCTGAACTCGGAGACACAGCCAATCACGGTTTCGGTCAACAATGAGGGCCAGATCTATCTGCAGGAGACAGAGGTGCCGATCGAAGAAGTGGTGCCGAAGCTGCAGGCGATTGCGCGCTCGGGCTATGACGAGCGCATCTATGTGCGCGGCGACCGCGCGGCCGACTACGGCACGGTGATGCGCGTGATGGCGCGCATCTCGGCTGCCGGATATCGCAATCTCGGCCTGGTCACGCTGCAGGAAGAAGGCAATTGACCAAATGAAGGCGGGTCTCGTTACATCGGTGACCATGCATGCGGCGCTGCTGGGTTTCGGCCTGTTCTCGCTGTCGGCGCCGCGCGCCTTTGAGGTGGCGGATGTCGAAGCGCTGCCCGTTGACATCATCCCGATCGAATCGATGACGCAGGTGCAGGAGGGCGACAAGAAGGCGGCGCTCTCCGAGAAACCGGCGCCGACACCGACCAAGCGTCCGGATCCGGTGGAGAACGCGCAGAACACGGGCGACAATGATGTCGACCTGAAAACGCCGCCGACACCCGAACCGCGCAACCGCGAGGTGGAGAAGACGGCGGAGCCGCCGCCTGCACCGAAACCGACGCCCAAGCCGGAACCGAAGCCCGAGCCGGAACAACAGCAGGCGGCAGCCGAACCGACGCCGGTGCCCGCGACGGAAGTGCGGCCGGAGCCTCAGCCCAAGCAGGAGGTGAAGCCGGACCCCGCTCCTGAAGAGACGGTGGTGGCGGAAGCACCTGAAGCGACCGAGAGCGTTGCGCTGCCAAACAGCGCGCCTGTGCCGCAGTCGCGGCCACAGCCGCCGAAGGCAAGCACGGCCAAGGCGCCTGAACGGAAGGATGCGGACAAGCCGGCACAGAAGACCGCTTCGAAGCCGAAATCGCAGAACTCCGACGAGCTGTTTGACGAGGTGGCAGCACTCCTGAACAAGGACAAGGCCTCCGGCGGGGGTGCGAAACGCTCTCAGGAACAGGCATCGCTTGGCGGCAGCCGCAGCACGCCGGGCGAGAAGCTTTCACAGAGTGAAATGGATGCGCTGCGTGGCCAGATCCAGCGCTGCTGGAACGTGCCCGCCGGCGCGCTGGATGCCGAGAACCTGAAAGTCTCCGTCCAGATGAGGCTCGACCCAAGCGGGAACATCGAGGGCAGCCCGCGCATTATTGCCGGCGGCAACGGCAACATGGTTGAACGCGCAGCCGCGGAATCCGCACGGCGCGCCGTTCTGCAGTGCGCGCCCTACAATCTGCCGGCAGCGAAATACGATACCTGGTCCGAAGTCATCGTCCACTTCGATCCAAGCGACATGTTTTAACCAGAGCACCATCCATAAGGCGATGGGGGCTTGAGCCTAACCAAAGCGGGAGAGGCAGGAGCAAATGCAGATGATCATGAGAGCGACCTTCCTGATTGCGACGCTGGTCGCCGGGCTTGGCGTTGCGGTGCTGCCGGCACGAGCAGTGGTCGAGATCGACATCAATAAGGGCGTGGTCGAGCCGCTGCCCATCGCCATCACGGAGTTTATCTCCGCCGATGGAAAAGGAGCGGAGATCGCCAGTGTCGTTGAAGCCGATCTGCGGCGATCGGGCCTGTTCGCGCCCATCGAGAAGGGAGCCTTCATCGAGAAGATCTCCAATCCGGATGCGGCACCGCGCTTTCAGGACTGGACGGTGATCAATGCGCAGGCGCTGGTCACCGGCAAGGTCTCCGAGACCCCCGACGGGCGGTTGCGGGCCGAATTCCGGCTTTGGGACACCTATGCGGGGCAGCAGCTTATCGGTGAGCAGTTCTTCACCAGCAAGGACAAATGGCGGCGCGTGGCCCACATCATCGCCGACGCCATCTATCAGCGCCTGACCGGTGAAACCGGGTATTTCGACACGCGGATCGTGTATGTCGACGAGTCGGGCCCGCGCAACAATCGCGTGAAGCGGCTTGCGATCATGGACCAGGACGGGGCGAACCAGCGCTTCCTGACCGACGGGCGCGCAATCGTCCTGACGCCGCGTTTTTCGCCGACGCGCCAGGAAATCACTTACATGTCCTATGAGGGCGGTCAGCCGCAGGTCTATCTTCTGCAGCTCGAGACCGGTCAGCGCGAGCTTGTCGGCAATTTCCCCGGCATGACCTTTGCGCCGCGCTTTTCGCCCAACGGTCAGCAGATCGTGATGAGCCTTCTGCGCGACGACGGCAATTCGAACATCTTTGCGATGGACCTGAGAAGCCGCAACACGACGCGCCTGACGACCTCCAATGCCATCGACACATCGCCTTCCTATTCGCCGGACGGCTCGCAGATCGTGTTCACTTCCGACCGTGGTGGGCGTGCGCAGATCTATGTGATGAGCGCCAGCGGCGGCGACCCGAAGCGTATCTCCTTCGGTGATGGCACCTATTCGACGCCGGTCTGGTCGCCGCGCGGCGACCTGATCGCCTTCACCAAGCAGACCCGCGGTGAGTTTCAGATCGGTGTCATGCGCACGGATGGCTCCGGCGAGCGTATTCTCTCGTCCGGCTTCCTGCAGGAGGGACCGACCTGGGCGCCGAACGGTCGCGTGGTCATGTTTTTCCGCCAGCCGGCTGGCTCGGCCGGGCCGCAGCTCTATTCGATCGATCTGACGGGCCGCAACGAGCAGAAAATTCCGACCGCGAACTATGGTTCGGACCCGGCCTGGTCGCCGCTGCTGGAATAGGACTGCGGCGGCTTCTGCCGGATTCGCCGCGTTTCCGCCGTATTTTAAGCTAGTTTGCGCGAAATAACGGTTCTGATTTGCACCGGTAGGGGTTTGTTAACCGCGTTTCTTGAGGGGTCCTTAACGGCAACGTGGTTACTGATCGTTGAACAAAATATCTCTAATCTGAAGGAGAGGTGGCAATGCTGTCGATTGCAGCTATCGCCAAAAACCCGGTTGGCATCGCCCTGGTGGCGGCCCTTGCCCTGGCCGGTTGTGCTAACAAACAGGTTCCCAACAATGCGGCTGATATCGGCCTTGGCGGTGCCGGTGGTCCTCCCGGATCGCAGCAGGAGTTCACCGTCAGCGTCGGTGACCGGATTTTCTTCGATCTCGATTCGTCGGTGATCCGCGCCGATGCGCAGCAGGTGCTGACGCGCCAGGCGCAGTGGCTGAACAAATACACCAGCTATTCGATCACCGTCGAAGGCCATGCGGACGAACGCGGCACCCGTGAGTACAACCTCGCGCTCGGTGCGCGCCGTGCGGCTTCTGCGCGCGACTTCCTGGTGGCACGCGGCGTTGCGGCCAACCGCATTCGCACCATCTCCTACGGCAAGGAGCGTCCGGTCGCGACCTGCGACGACATCTCCTGCTGGTCGCAGAACCGCCGTGCGGTCACGGTGCTGAACGGCGGCAGCAGCTAAGCGCTTACGCCTGAAACGACAAAAGCCGCGCCGGACCTTGTCCGCGCGGCTTTTTTGTTGCGACAGATCGGGCTGTCAGCCGTTGGCGGCGTCGCGGATCGCCGCGATGTTTTTCGCGTAGGCTTCTTCGCCTTCGCCCTTGAAGACGGCGGAGCCAGCGACCAGGACATTGGCGCCAGCGGCGGTCAACGCACCGGCATTGGCGGGCGAGACGCCGCCATCGATCTCGATATCAATGGGCCGGTCGCCGATCATAGCCTTGATGCGGCGCACCTTCTCGACCACGGATGGGATGAAGGCCTGTCCGCCGAAGCCTGGATTGACGGTCATCAGAAGCACGAGATCGAGCTCGTCGAGCACGTATTCGATGACGCTTTCAGGCGTGGACGGGTTGAGCGAAACGCCGGCCTTCCTGCCGAGGTTTCGGATCGTCTGAAGCGACCGGTGGAGATGCGGACCGGCTTCGGCGTGAACGGTGATGATGTCGCATCCGGCATCGGCGAAGGCGGCGAGATAGGGATCGGCCGGGGTGATCATCAGGTGGCAGTCGAACACCTTGTCGGTGCGGTCGCGGATTGCCTTGATAATGGGCGGGCCGAAGGTGATGTTGGGCACGAAATGGCCATCCATCACATCGAGGTGGATCCAGTCAGCGCCTGCTTTGGCGACGGTTTCGACTTCCTCGCCAAGGCGTGAGAAATCTGAAGCGAGAATGGAAGGGGCGATGAGCGTGTTGCGCGCGGTCATGGCGGTTTCCCGGAACGATGAGACTGGCCTGCCCTAACGCCTCCACCCCGGCTTGTCGAGGTGCCTCACAGATGTGTCACCATCCGATGCGAGGACGGGTGGACGAGGTGAGCAAGCGTGATCGGCTGACCCTTCATCCAGGTGATGCGCTCGCCGATGAAGACCGGATCGCCTTCGCGGACCTGCAGTAGCGAGGCTTCGTCGGCGCTGGCGGCACCGGCCATGAACGTAAACTCCGCGTTGGAGAACGGGGCGTGCCCGACGAGCCATTCGTTCGGACCCATCGATTTGAAGTCGGCCCTGCGCGCGTCGGGGACGGTGTTCAGGTTGATCCAGCGGTCTTCATACTGATACGGCACGCGGTCTGCCAGATGCAGGCAGCGCACATGCAGCATGCCCGATTTCGAGAGCAGGCTGAGACGCGCGCAGATGACTTCCGGCGCGTCGGTCTCCTCAGCACTCAGAAGGCGATACTGGTATTCGGAGCCCCGCCCTTCGATCTCCTGGCGGATGCGCGGAATGACGAAGCGGGCCTCACGCACGGGATGAAGCGCGACCCGTGTGCCGGCGCGGCGCTTGCGCTCGAGGATGCCGGCACGGGCCAACTCCTGCAGGGCACGGTTGACCGTGGCACGGGCAGCGCCGAACTCCTCCGCCAGCGCCTCCTCGCCGGGTATGAGCGTTCCCGGCAGCCAGATTCTCTCGGCGATACGGCGGGAGAGCTCGTCGCGGATGGTGCGGAATGAGGCGCGTTGGCTGGTCACAGATGCTCCACCAGTTTCCGGATCGTCTGCGCGTAGCGTGCAGCGATCGCTTCATGTTCGATATGACGGCCTTCGCGGACACAATGGCGTCCCGCAGACCAGACATCCTGTACGGCTCCATTGTCGCCGGTAAAGAGCCACGCGTCCAATGGACCATCGTCGTATGCTGCGCCTGCGAATTCAGTTTGGTCAATGGCGACCATATCGGCCCAGTGTCCGGGCTGGATCGCACCGGACCTGCGACCAAGCGCCTGTGCGCCACCGGCAAGGGCAGCGTCATAGAGCGTGCGCCCACAGGACTGACCGTGCGCAGCCAGAACAACGCGGGCAGTATCGCGCAGGCGCTGGGAATATTCGAGCTGACGCAACTCTTCTGCGACCGTGATGCGGATATTGGAATCGGAGCCGATGCCGAGCATGCCACCGGCACTCTGGTACTGTGGGCCGTTGAAAATGCCATCACCGAGATTGGCTTCGGTGACCGGGCAAAGGCCGGCAACGGCGCCGGTCTCGGCCAGATTGGCGGTTTCCTCTTCCGTCATGTGAGTGCAATGGATGAGACACCAGCGTTCGTCCACGCGGCAATTGTCGAGCAGCCATTCCACCGGGCGCCGGCCATAGGCTGCGCGCACTTCGTTGATCTCAGGCAACTGCTCGGCGATGTGCATGTGGAGCGGGGCCCGGGGGCGCATGGCCTGTGCTTCGCGGAGGTCATCGAGACTGACGGCGCGGAGAGAGTGCGGTGCGACACCCAGATGCGCGTCGGCAGACAGATTGGCCACGCATTCTTCGGCGCGCGAAAGCAACTTCTGGTATCGGTCGAGATCGTTGCCAAACCGCCTCTGACCGCCCTCAAGCGGGCGCTGGTCGACACCTCCATGGCGATAGAGGACGGGCAGGAGCGTGAGGCCGATGCCGGTCTGTTCCGCAGCGCCGGCGATGCGGGCGGACAATTCGCCGACATCGCCATAGGGGGCGCCGCCCGGCTGGTGGTGGACATAATGGAACTCGGCAACGGAGGCAAAGCCTGCTTCCTGCATTTCCATGAAGGCAAAGGCGGCGATGGCCTCGATGTCTTCCGGTGAAAGCAGGTCGAGAAAGCGGTACATGATTTCGCGCCATGTCCAGAAACTGTCGCGGCCGGCAGGCCCGCGCCGCTCCGCAAGGCCGGCCATGGCGCGCTGAAACGTGTGGCTGTGCAGATTGGACATGGCGGGCAGAAGGACGGGCACGCGTACCGTCCTGTCGTTCTCCGGCTGTGTGTTGGAGGCGACGCTGCCGATGCGGCCGGAATCGTCGAGCTTTACAAGCACATCTTTTTGCCAACCATCTGGCGTGAGGGCATTCTGCGCAAAAATGGCTTGCATGGAGTGCTGTTCCTGACTTAATTATGTATATACATATGTGAATAACACTAGACAAAAAAGTGCGGCTAGGCAATATGCCCTGCAAATATGTCCCGCAGGGGGGCGGAGGAAACTTCCTGTCATGAAGCAGAGTGTCATCAGCGGTGTCCGGTTGGCAAGCATGTGTGAGGGCGCTGTGCCCTATGGGCTGGTCGAGGAGGCCGGCATCGCCATTGAGAACGGCGAAATCGTCTGGTCGGGCATGCTGAGCGCCATTCCGGACACGTTTGCCGACTGGGAACGAACCGACTTTGGCGGTCGGCTCGCGACGCCGGCGCTGGTCGATTGCCACACGCATCTGGTGTTTGGCGGCAATCGCGCCAAGGAATTCGAGATGCGCCTTGAGGGCGCGAGCTATGAGGAGGTGGCGCGTGCGGGCGGGGGCATCGTTTCGACCGTTTCGGCAACGCGCGGCATGAACGAGGATGCGCTGGTCGAGGACGCACTGAAGCGCCTCGATGCGCTTCTTGCCGAGGGTGTGGCGACGGTGGAGGTCAAATCCGGCTATGGGCTGACCATTGACGATGAGCTGAAGATGCTGCGCGCCGCGCGGCGTCTGGCATCGCTGCGGCCGGTGCGGATCAAGACGAGCTATCTTGCGGCGCATGCGGTGCCGGTGGAATATCGCGGACGTGAAGACGCCTATATCGATGAGGTGGTGCTTCCGGGCATGGACGCTGCTCATGCCGAGGGGCTGGTTGATGCGGTTGACGGGTTCTGCGAAGGCATTGCCTTCTCGCCGGCGCAGATAGCGCGCGTGTTCGACAGGGCGCACGAACTCGGCCTGCCGGTGAAGCTGCATGCAGAGCAGCTTTCCAATCTGGGCGGGGCGAGGCTGGCGGCTTCCCATGGCGCGCTTTCGGCGGACCATCTCGAATATCTGGACGAGGAAGGCGTTGCAGCGATGGCTGCTTCAGGAACGGTGGCTGTTCTCCTGCCGGGTGCGTTCTACACGCTGCGCGAGACGCAGTATCCGCCGCTTGCGGAGCTGCGCAAACATGGCGTGCGCATTGCGGTTGCGACCGACTGCAATCCGGGTTCATCGCCGCTTGCCTCGCTCCTTCTGACCGTGAACATGGCCTGCACGCTCTTCCGCATGACGCCGGAAGAGGCGCTGGCCGGGGCAACGCGCGAAGGCGCGCGCGCGCTAGGGCTGGCCGACGAGATCGGCACCATCGAGGCCGGCAAGCGCGCCGAAATCGCCATCTGGGATGTGGAGCATCCCGCCGAGCTTGCCTATCGCATCGGCTTCAACCCGCTCCACCGCCGCATTGCAGGAGACTTCGCATGACGCTTGTTCTGACCCCCGGTGCGGTCACGATCCAGGATCTGGAGCGCATCTGGCGCGATGGCGTTGCCGTGCGCGTCGATCCGGCCTGTCATGCGGGCATCGAGGCGGCGGCTGCACGCATCGATCAGATCGCACGCGGCAATGAAGCGGTCTATGGCGTGAACACCGGCTTTGGAAAGCTCGCCAGTGTAAGCATCCCGCCACAGGATGTGGAGACGTTGCAGCGCAATCTCATCCTCTCGCATTGCTGTGGCGTTGGCGCGGCGCTGGATGAGGCCATCGTGCGGCTGATCATGTCGCTGAAACTGCTCTCGCTGGGGCGGGGCGCTTCCGGCGTGCGCATGGAAGTGGTTACGCTGATCGAGGAGATGCTGGCGCGGGGTGTCCTGCCGGTGATCCCCGAAAAGGCTCGGTCGGCGCGTCCGGCGATCTTGCGCCGCTTGCGCATATGGCGGCGGCCATGATGGGCGAGGGGGAAGCCTTCTTCGACGGTGAGCGGCTTTCCGGCGGCGAAGCGCTGCGCAGGGCGGGACTAACGCCAGTCGTGCTGAAAGCCAAGGAAGGGCTGGCGCTTATCAACGGCACGCAGGTTTCGACCGCGCTGGCGCTGACCGGGCTGTTCCGGGCGCATCGCGCGGCGCGCTCCGCACTTATAACCGGAGCGCTTTCGACCGATGCGGCGATGGGATCTTCCGCGCCATTTCATCCTGAAATTCATACCCTGCGCGGACATCAGGGGCAGATCGACACGGCTGCGGCGCTCTGGTCGCTGCTTGAGGGATCGCAAATCCGAGAGAGCCATCTGGAAGGCGATGAGCGAGTGCAGGACCCCTATTGCATCCGCTGCCAGCCGCAGGTGGACGGCGCGTGTCTCGACTTGCTGCGCCAGGCGGCGCGCACGCTGACAATCGAGGCCAACGCGGTGACCGACAATCCTTTGGTGCTGTCGGATGGGACCGTGGTTTCGGGCGGCAATTTCCACGCCGAGCCGGTGGCGCTTGCCGCCGACCAGATCGCGCTTGCCATCTGCGAGATCGGCGCGATTGCGCAGCGACGCATAGCGCTTCTGGTCGATCCGGCGCTTTCGTTCGGCCTGCCGGCGTTTCTTGCGAAAAAGCCGGGGCTGAACTCGGGGCTGATGATCGCCGAAGTGACTTCGGCGGCGCTGATGAGCGAAAACAAGCAGATGTCGCATCCCGCTTCCGTCGATTCGACGCCGACTTCCGCCAATCAGGAGGATCATGTGTCCATGGCCTGCCATGGCGCGCGGCGGCTGGTTCCGATGACGGAAAATCTCTTCGGCATTATCGGCATCGAGGCGGTTACGGCGGCGCAGGGCGTGGATTTTCGCAGCCCCTTGAAGACGAGCGCCGCGCTTTCCAGGGCGCATGCGGCGATCCGGCGTGCGGTGCCGGATCTGGAGGAGGACCGTTATCTGGCGCCCGATCTGGAAAATGCCATCGAACTGGTGCGCTCTGGCGAGCTGAACGCCAGCATTCCCGATAACATTCTGCCTGAGTTGAGGAGTGAGCCTTGATGGTGGATATGGATTCTACTGCGATGGCGCACGCCCCTCATCCGCCTGCCGGCACCTTCTCCCCGCTCGCGGGAGAAGGACGAGGGCCGCGATGTTGACGCCGACGCTGGAGATTTGCGAATGAACCCCGTTGATGTGCATCAGGCTCCTCGCCCGTCATTCTTGGATTGCCGCATACGGGCACGTTCGTGCCGGATGCGATCAAGGCGCGGCTGAACGATCAGGGCCGGCTTTTGACCGATACGGACTGGCATGTGCATCGGCTCTATGAAGGCCTGCTCGATGGTGCGACCACGGTGCGGGCGACGTTTCACCGCTATGTGGTTGACGCCAACCGCGATCCTTCCGGCGAAAGCCTTTATCCGGGGCAGAACACCACCAGCCTCGTGCCGCTGACGGACTTCGACAATCGGCCGATCTGGCGCGAGGGGGAAGAGCCGACGGCTGAGGATGTTGCCAAGCGGCTTGAAGCGTTTCATGCGCCCTATCATGCCGCGCTTGAGACCGAGATCGCGCGGGTGAAGGCGCTGCACGGGGTGGCGATTCTCTATGATTGCCATTCGATCCGCTCGCATTGCCCGTTTCTGTTCGAGGGGCAGCTTCCGGATTTCAACATCGGCACCAATCGCGGAGAGACCTGCGCGGCGGAAATCGAGCGGGCGACGGCGGAGACTTGTGCTGCGGCGGACGGCTACACGAGCGTGCTCAATGGTCGTTTCGTCGGTGGCTGGACCACTCGGCACTACGGCAAACCGGAACGCGGTGAACATGCGATCCAGATGGAACTGGCGCAGATCACGCATCTGACGGGCGAGGCCGTGCCGTTCGACTATGACGAAGACAGGGCGGCGCGCCTGCGGCCGCATCTCAAAGCCATTCTGACGCGTCTTGCAGAGATCGCGCCATCCTTGAAAGGGAAATGAACATGACCAATCCGCGTCACAACATTCGCGAGGTGAGGGCGCCGCGCGGGAGCGAACTCAACGCCAAGGGCTGGATGACCGAAGCGCCGCTCAGGATGCTGATGAACAATCTCGATCCGGACGTTGCGGAAAACCCGAACGAGCTGGTCGTCTATGGCGGCATCGGCCGGGCCGCGCGGACGTGGGACGATTTCGACCGCATTGCCGCGACGCTGAAGACACTTGAGGAAGACGAGACGCTGCTCGTTCAGTCGGGCAAGCCGGTGGGCGTGTTCCGCACCCACAAGGATGCGCCGCGCGTTCTGATCGCCAATTCCAATCTGGTGCCGCACTGGGCCAATTGGGACCACTTCAACGAACTCGATAAGAAGGGTCTGATGATGTACGGCCAGATGACGGCCGGCTCGTGGATCTATATCGGCTCGCAGGGCATCGTGCAGGGCACCTACGAGACCTTCGTGGAGGCTGGCCGGCAGCATTATGGCGGCGATCTCAAAGGCAAGTGGATCCTGACTGCGGGGCTTGGCGGCATGGGCGGCGCGCAGCCGCTGGCAGCGGTGATGGCGGGCGCGTGCTGTCTCGCCATCGAGTGCGACGAGACCCGCATCGATTTCCGCATCCGCACCCGCTATGTGGACGAGAAGGCGACCACGCTGGACGAGGCGCTGGAGATGATCGACCGCTGGACCAAGGCGGGCGAGGCGAAGTCCGTCGGCCTTGTGGGCAATGCGGCGGAGATCGTGCCGGAACTTGTGCGGCGCGGCGTGAAGCCGGACATGGTGACGGACCAGACTTCTGCGCACGATCCGGTGAACGGCTATCTGCCCAAGGGCTGGACCGTGGCCGAGTGGCGCGAGAAGCGTGAGAGCGATCCGAAGGCGGTGGAGAAAGCGGCGCGCGCCTCGATGCGTGAGCATGCGGAGGCGATGGTCGCCTTCTGGAATGCGGGCATTCCGACGCTCGACTATGGCAACAACATTCGCCAGGTGGCGCTGGAAGAGGGGCTTGAGAACGCCTTTGCCTTCCCCGGTTTCGTTCCGGCCTATATCCGCCCGCTGTTCTGCCGCGGTGTGGGGCCTTTCCGCTGGGCGGCGCTTTCGGGCGATCCGGAGGATATTTACCGCACGGACGAGAAGGTGAAGGAGCTTTTGCCCGACAATGAGCATCTGCATCGCTGGCTCGACATGGCGCGCGACCGCATCGCGTTTCAGGGTCTGCCGGCGCGTATCTGCTGGGTCGGTCTCGGCGACCGGCACCGGCTTGGCCTCGCCTTCAACGAGATGGTCGCGAAGGGTGAACTGAAAGCGCCGGTTGTGATCGGACGGGATCATCTGGATTCGGGCTCGGTGGCTTCGCCTAATCGCGAGACGGAGGCCATGAAGGATGGTTCGGATGCGGTTTCCGACTGGCCGCTGCTTAACGCGCTTTTGAATTGCGCTTCGGGGGCGACCTGGGTTTCGCTGCATCATGGCGGCGGCGTGGGCATGGGCTTCTCGCAGCATTCGGGCATGGTAATCTGTGCCGATGGCACGGAAGACGCGGCGCGGCGCCTTGAGCGCGTGCTGTGGAACGATCCGGCGACCGGCGTGATGCGTCACGCCGATGCGGGCTATGACATCGCGCGCGACTGGGCGCAGGAAAAGGGCTTGCGGCTGCCGGGAATTCTTGGAAATTAATAGCTCAACAATTCAGAGGGGTTTTCCATGAAAAGGCGTCAATTTCTGAAAACGGCAGGTGTTGCCGGTGTGGCGACGGGCTTAGCGGCTCCGGCCATCGCACAGGACAAGATCACCTGGAAAATGGTCACGGCCTGGCCGAAGAACCTGCCCGGACCGGGCGTGGCGGCGCAGATGCTGGCCGACCGAATCACGGCTCTGTCCGGTGGCCGGCTGGAAGTGAAGCTCTATGCCGCCGGCGAGCTTGTGCCGGGCAATGGCGTGTTCGATGCGGTGTCGGAGGGCACGGCGGAGCTTTATCACGCGGTTCCCTCCTATTGGGGCTCCAAGTCGCGCGGCATTCTTCTGTTCGGTTCGCAGCCTTTCGGCCTGCGTGCCGACGAACAGCTTGGTTGGCTCGTGCATGGCGGCGGACAGGCGCTTTACGACGAGATGTATGGCCGTTTCGGGCTAAAACCTTTCCTTTGCGGCAATTCCGGGCCGCAGTGGCAGGGCTGGTTCCGCAATGAGATCAACTCTGCCGACGATCTGAAGGGGCTGCGGTTCCGTACCACGGGTCTTGCCTCTGAAATGTGCGCGAAGCTCGGCATGGCTGTTCAGGCCATGGGCGGCGGCGACATGTTCCAGGGCCTGCAGTCCGGCACGATCGACGCCGGCGAGTTCATCGGTCCGTGGACGGATTCGGCGCTGGGCTTCTATCAGGTTGCCAAGAACTACTACTGGCCAGGTGTCGGCGAGCCTTCCTCGGCAGAGGAGTGCGCGGTGAACAAGGCGGCTTATGACGCGCTGCCGGAAGACCTGCAACAGGCCGTCGCCTATGCGTGTGAATCGCTCTACAATCCGGTCTGGACGGAATACACGACCAAGCACGCGGCGGCGCTGAAACAGCTTGTGGCCGAGCAGGGCGTGCAGGTGAAAAAGCTGCCCGAAGACGTGATCGTCGCCATGGGCAACGCCGCTGGCGAAGTGATCGCGGAGTTGCGCGAAGACGATGACGAGCTGGTCAAGCGCATTGTCGAGAGCTTCCTCGAATATCGTGCGGGCATCGCCGAATACATGGTTTATGCGGATAACGGGTAAATGAATGCCCGCGCACTGGACTACAAGTACGGCGGCTGACAGAACGACCGGGCCGGGCGCATGCGTCCGGCCTTTTTCATTTTGGGGAATGCCCGGCATGCTTGAGCTTGCGGACAAACTCGACCGGATCAACCGGTCCGTGGGGGCGGCGGTGCGCTGGCTGGCGCTCGCCATGGTGCTGGTGCAGTTCGGCACGGTGGTGCTGCGCTATGTCTATGGCATCAGCTTCATCTTCATGAACGAGACCGTGCTTTATCTGCATGCCACATTGTTCATGCTGGCGGGCGGCTATACGCTGCTGGTGGACGGGCATGTGCGCGTGGACATTTTCTACGGGCTGTGCGGCCCGCGCGGCAGGGCGCGCATCGATGTTTTTGGGGCGCTGTGCTTTCTCCTGCCGTCCATGTTCATGATCGCGTGGTTTTCCTGGCCTTCCGTGCGCAATTCCTGGGCGATCATGGAAGGGGCTATCTCCGTGGGTGGCATTCCCGCCTCCTTCCTGCTCAAGTCGCTGATCCCGGCCTTTTGCGGGCTGCTCATCATTCAGGGGTTTGCCTGCATCCTGCGCGATCTTGCGCGCCTTCGTGAAGAAAACGCCGCCGCATGACCCTACCGCTCGATATTCTGATGTTTGCGGCGCTTATCGTCGCAATCCTGATCGGCTATCCCGTCTCCTTCATGCTGGCGGGCACGGCGGCGCTCTTCGCCTTTCTCGGCTGGATGACCGGCCAGTTCGATGTGGGGCTTCTGGGCGCGCTGGGGCAGCGGGTTTTCGGAACGCTGACCAATGATGTGCTGATCGCCATTCCGCTTTTCGTCTTCATGGGCGTGGTGCTGGAAAAAAGCCGCATCGCGGAAGAACTGCTTGAAACCATGGGGCGGCTTTTCGGCGGCTTGCGTGGTGGCCTTGGGGTTTCCGTCGTGCTGGTGGGCGCGCTTCTGGCGGCCTCGACCGGCATTGTGGGCGCGACCGTGGTGGCGATGGGGCTGATCGCGCTGCCGACCATGGTGCGCAACGGCTACGATCCGAAGCTTGCTTCCGGCGTGGTGTGCACCTCCGGTACGCTGGGGCAGATCATCCCACCCTCGACCCTGCTCATCATCCTTTCGGACGTGATGTCGACCGCCTATCAGCAGGCGCAGTATGAACAGGGCAAGTTCACCATCGAGACGATCTCGGTCGGCCAGGTGTTTGCGGCCGCGCTTCTGCCGGGCCTGACGCTGGTGGCGGTCTACATCGCCTATCTGATGACGCGCGCGGCGCTGAAACCGGAAACCGCGCCGGCACTGGTGGAAGCGGGCGACCGGCCGAGTTGGCAGGAGGTGCAACGCGCGGTGCTGCCGCCGGTTCTGCTGATCGTCGCGGTGCTGGGCTCCATTCTCGGAGGCATTGCAACGCCGAGCGAGGCGGCGAGCGTGGGGGCCATTGGTGCATTGCTTCTCGCCGGCGTTCGCAGCGAAGGAAACGGGCGTCTGATCGTTCTGGGAGCGGCGGCGCTGGGCGCCGTCGCGGTTCTGGCCGGCCTTTTCCCGGTGCGGCTACAGCGCAGCGATGCCGGGCTCTTCGAATGGCTGATTGCCGCCTTGACGACCGGGCTTCTGGCGCTTGGCGTTGTCGCCATCTTCATTTCCATCGGCAAGGCGCGTCATCGCGGCATACTGACGCCGATCGTCACCAATACCATGACCGTGACGGCGATGATCTTCGCCACCATTTTGACAGCTAGCGTTTTCTCGCTCGTGTTTCGCGGGCTGGGCGGCGATGCGCGGGTGGAGGAGATTCTTCATTCGATGCCGGGTGGCCCGCAGGGCGCGCTGATATTCGTGATGGCTATGATCTTCGTTCTGGGTTTTTTCCTCGATTTCGTGGAAATCTCAGTGATCGTGCTTCCGCTGGTCGCGCCCATTCTAATCCTGATGGGACACGATCCGCTCTGGCTCTCGATCCTGATCGCGATCAACCTGCAGACATCGTTCCTGACGCCGCCTTTCGGGTTCTCGCTGTTCTACCTGCGGGCGGCAGCGCCAAAGGAAATAACGACGGGACAGATTTATCGGGGCGTCATTCCATTCATCATTCTGCAGATCGTCGGGATGGGCGTGATCTGGCTGCTTCCGTCGATTTCCACATGGCTACCGGGAACCATTTTTTAGGATCTGGTCGGCGAACGCTGGCTCAGCCACCGCCCAAGTGTTGATCCAGAACACCCTGTCTGGACCACCGCAGCTTGACAAGGGGTGCCTGGATCATTGATGAGCCGGTAAAACAATTCTAAGGGAGCGCCCGCTCATGCTTAAGACGCCCTATCTCCTGTTTCTTGGTGATGCCCCTGACGCCCTGACTGCAAAGGTTGCCCAAGGGATCAAGGACTGGCGACCGGAGTTCTGTGTGGGCCAGCTGCGCCTTGATGGCTGCAAGGCTGATCTCGGCCTCAAGGACATGACCATCGCCGAGGCGAAGGAAGCTGGCGCACAAACCCTCGTCGTGGGCGCTGCGAACCGTGGCGGCGTGATCGCGCAAAGCTGGGTGGCGACGCTTGTGGAAGCAGCCGAGGCCGGCATGGATATCGCCTCCGGTCTGCACAACCGCCTGACCGCTCAGCCTGCCCTGGTGGCAGCCGCAGAAAATGCGGGCACGCAGCTTTTCGATGTTCGTGTACCCCAGGAAGAATACCCCATCGCCGATGGCAAAAGGCGGACCGGCAAACGCTGTCTGGCGGTCGGAACAGACTGCTCCGTCGGCAAGATGTACACCGCGCTTGCCATGGAACGGGAAATGCGCGAGCGCGGCATGAAGGCCACGTTCCGCGCGACCGGCCAGACGGGTATTCTCATCACCGGCTCGGGCGTTCCGCTCGATGCCGTCGTGGCCGATTTCATGGCTGGTTCCATTGAGCACATCACCCCCGACAACGATGCAGACCACTGGGATCTGATCGAGGGGCAGGGCAGCCTTTTCCATCCATCCTTCTCCGGTGTCACGATGCGCTGATCCACGGCGGGCAGGCCGATGCGCTGGTGCTTTGCCATGAGCCGACCCGGACGCATATGCGGGGCCTGCCGCACTATCAGCTGCCCACGCTGGAGGCGCTGCGCGACCTGGCGCTGGAGACGGCCCGTGTGGTCAATCCGGACGTCAGGGTGGTTGGTGTCTCCGTAAATACCGCGGCGCTCAACGATGCGGAGGCGAAAGCCTGCCTCGAAGAGATCGAGGCCCGTATGGGCCTGCCGACGGCCGATCCGTTCCGCCAGGGTGCTGGCCGTCTCGTCGACGCGCTGGATTGATGCGGAAGCGGCATTTTCCGATTCGTGGACAATGCCGCAAGGAGACTTCAACAACCTTGCCCTTCTCAAGCTGACATACCACTCTGCCCGGTGACAATGGCACGGGGCAGATGGCAGCGAGGGCGAGGTTGAGATGACCGAGACAGCGACAAGGGACGAGGCACGCCTCTGGCAGACGTTTTCCGTTGTCGGTCTGTGCCTGGGAACACTGTTCTTCGCCGCCTCGCTGACACCGTCGCTCTTGCCGCGCGCTTTTTTCGTTCAGGGCGTGCTCTCGGGCGTCTCGCTTGCCGTTGGCTATGGGCTCGGCGTGCTGCTTGTGTGGCTGTGGCGCTACCTGGAATTGCCGGAGCCTCCGCACGGGCCGCGATATTACGGCAAGCTCGGCATGGCGGCCGCATGTGCGGCCGTGGCGGTCTTTTTCCTCTGGAAGGCAGCCGAATGGCAGAACTCCATCCGCGCGCTGATGGAGCTCGAGCCGGTGGATACGGCCCATCCCAGCAAGGTTGGCGGTATTGCACTCATTCTGTTTCTTCTGCTCGTCGCACTCGGCCGGGGCCTGAAACGCCTCTACGTGCTGGTTTCCGACCGGCTCAAGAACTTCGTGCCGCGTCGGGTCGCTTACGTGCTTGGCGTTGTGCTGGTGGGGCTGATCGTGGCCTCGCTGGTGGATCGTGTTCTGCTGCGCTATGCACTGCGGGTTGCAGATTCAGCCTATGCGGAACTGGATGCGCTGTTTGAAGACGGTATCGAACGGCCGAGCGGCGCCCTGAAAACTGGAAGCGCCGGGTCGCTCATTTCGTGGGAGACACTTGGGCGCACGGGGCGCAGTTTCGTCGCGGAAGGACCGGGCAGCGAGGAGATCGCGGCGTTCACCGGGCGTGCAGCGAAGGAGCCAATGCGGGTCTATGTGGGGCTGCGATCCGCCGACACCGCCGACGCGCGGGCCAGACTGGCACTTGAGGAACTCAAGCGTATCGGTGCGTTCGACAGGAAGGTGATGGTCGTTGTGGCCCCCACCGGAACGGGGTGGGTGGATCCGGAGGCCAGCGTGACGCTGGAATATCTGCATGGCGGCGACACGGTGATGGTCGCGCAGCAATACTCCTATCTGACCAGCTGGCTGTCATTGCTGATCGAGCCGAGCTATGGCGCGGAGGCAGCGCATGAGCTCTTCCGCGAGGTCTACGGCCACTGGACAACGCTGCCGGTGGAGGCGCGGCCGGAACTCTATCTCTATGGGCTCAGTCTCGGGACGCTCAGCTCAGAGCAGTCGACCGATCTTCTGAACATTCTGGGCGATCCGTTCCAGGGTGCGCTTTGGGCTGGCCCTCCCTTCAACAGCCGGCTCTGGAGCCGGTTTACAGCTGAGCGTAATCCCGGAACGCCAGCCTGGCTACCGCGCTATGGCGACGGCTCGGTGGTGCGCTTTACCAGCCAGAGGAATGCACTCGACATTTCGGGTGCCCAGTGGGGGCCGCTGCGGATCGTCTATCTGCAGTATGCCAGCGATCCGGTGGTGTTTTTCGATCCGCTTGCCTGGTACCGGCGACCGGCATGGCTGGTGGGTGAACGCGGGCCGGATGTCTCGCCGGAACTGCGCTGGTATCCGATCGTGACCTTCCTGCAACTGGCGCTCGACATGGCGCTGGCGACGACCGCACCGCTCGGATACGGCCACCTCTATGCGCCGGAACACTACATCGATGCCTGGATGGCCGTTACCGACCCGGACGGGTGGTCCGATGCGGAGGTCGAGCGGCTCAAGCAGGCGCTTGCGAAGTAGCTGGCAAACGACTTCAGCCGATTGCCATGGTGACGGCGCGCCTGGCCATGGCGACGATGAGGCTCGCACGGTAGTCGGCGCTTGCGTGGATATCCGTCATCAGACTATCGGCGGGCACGGTGATGCCGTCGAGCGCCGCCGCACTGAAATCCGCGCTCAGCGCGCTTTCAAGTTCGGAGCACAGAAACACACCATCATCGCCAGCGCCGGTGACGGCGGCGCGAACGGTTTCGCCATCCTGCACGACGAAGACGCCGGTCATGGCGTAGCGCGAGGCGGGGTTGGGAAACTTGCCGTACCCAGCCTTCTCCGGCGCTTCAAAGCGAATGGCGGTGATCAGCTCGTCCTCGTCCAGCGCCGTTTCGAACAGGCCGATGAAGAAATCCCGGGCAGCGATCTCGCGTTTGCTGGTGACGATGGTTGCAGCCAGAGCCAGCATCGCCGCAGGATAGTCGGCTGCCGGATCATTGTTTGCGAGTGAACCGCCAATCGTGCCCATATGGCGGACCTGCGGATCGCCGATCAAGGCGGCGAGATGCGAGAGAGCGGGGCATACGCTTCCGATCTCGCTGTTTGCCGCGACCTTCGCGTGGGTGGTGCCGGCACCGATGGTGACTGTTTTGCCGGCAACAGAGATTGTCTGCAATTCGGCGATATGGCGCAGATCCACGAGGTCGGACGGAGCGGCAAGCCGGGTCTTCATGGCGGGAATCAGCGTTTGCCCGCCGGCCAGGAACTTTCCGTCGTCTGCTGATTCGAGCAGGTCGAGTGCTTCCTGTACAGAACCGGCGCGATGATAAGTGACGTCATACATGATCGATCTCTCCGGCTCAGGCGGCTCTGCTGGAGGCAGTGTTTACCGCTTCGGATGCAGCCATGATCGCCTTGACGATGTTGTGATAGCCGGTGCAGCGGCAGATATTGCCTTCAAGTTCCTCGCGCACGGTGTTTTCGTCGAGCCCTTCCGGGTGACGTCGAATCATGTCTGTCGCAGCCATGATCATGCCGGGTGTGCAGAAGCCGCACTGGAGGCCGTGGTGCTCCCTGAAGGCGGCCTGGACGGGGTGCAGTTCACCGCCATCGGATAGCCCCTCAATGGTGGTGATCGATGCGCCATCGGCCTGCACGGCGAGCATCGAACAGGATTTAACCGACTGACCGTCCATATGGATCGTGCAGGCACCGCATTGCGACGTCTCGCATCCCACATGGGTCCCGGTCAGCCCCAGACTGTCGCGCAGAAACTGCACGAGCAGGGTCCTGCCTTCGACGGTGCCAGAAACCGTCTTTCCGTTCACCGTCATCGTCACGTCTGTCATGGGATACCTGCCTACTGGAATTTTCGGTGGCTAGGGTCCTGACCCTAGATGCGCTGGTCGGCTGCCAACTTAGCGTATGCAGCCATTGTGTCCATGCCCTGTGACAATTCAAGCGCGATGAAGCCGGCAGCTTATTGCGCGCAGGGTCTGCGGGTGATTTGGCCACCCCTTCCCGACGAGAATGGCATAGGCTTCAGAGTAGGCCCTCCATGGCGAATTGGCCTGAATCTCAAAGCTTGTATTGAGCGCGCGGCAGTGAAAGATCATTTCTGACGCCGTGCTTGCCGGGACGCCTGTTGAAATGAATGCGGCGAGAATGATTGCTGATTTATACATGCCTTTTCCTCCTTCAATGATTTTGAATGATAGATTATTTGTGTTCAATAATTTTCTATTTATAGATGAAATGTTATCCCGGCGCCGGGCTCTCCTTCTGAGCCGGACAAGACGTGAATTTCGCGCGGAATGCTTGATCTCACAGGCAAATGAGGCTATCAGGCAGCCGCTCGCCGAGCGCCCTGGGGCTGAGGATCGGTATTCCGGTACGATTGGCAGTGTTGCTCGACAATTTGGTTGCGAAAGCCTGCCGGGGCGGGTATGTGCACGGTGAAGTGCTTCGCGGCCCTGTCGAAAACGGGTCCGGCGGAGCGCGAAAAAGGGCCGCTTTAGCTCAGTTGGTAGAGCATCGCATTCGTAATGCGGAGGTCGTCAGTTCGAGTCTGACAAGCGGCACCATTCATTTTTCCCGAACCGGCTATCCAGTATAACTGAAGACGCATTGTGCGCGTGTGCCCGCAGAGCAGAGTGGCGGGGTTTCTCAATCCTTTTTCTCGCCTTCCAGGCGGCTGCTCCAGTCTTCGACCCTGCCGGAGGCGAGGCGTCTTTGTGCGTAGCGCCGCCATCCATCCGGCAGTTTCGGAAGTGCAGCCATTTCTTCCAGTTCCCCGCGGTCGAGGGTTTTGACATAAAGGATCTGCCACAGGCGCTTCAGCGGCCATTCCGGCAATGGCCGCTTGATGCGCTCAAGCTTGTCATCGGATGACACCATACCTTCCTGGAGGACACGGTAATACCAGCCGGTGCGGCCGGTTTTCTGGACCTGGTAGGCCATCGTGTCGACGTCGAAGCGGCTGTTGAGTTTCCAGCAGGGCTGGCGGCCCTGCGATACTTCGACGACGGCTTCGCCCAGCCGGAAAATGTCGCCAAGGGCGACGGTTTCCTCGTTCAGCCCGTGGGTGGACAAGTTTTCACCGAAGGCTCCCGGAGATGCCAGCAAAGGATGGTCGCCGATTTCACGCTTCCAGTCGGCGTAGTGGTCGCGCGGGTAGTGATGGACAGCCTTTTCCGGGCCGCCGTGGACCCTGGTATCGGCCTGATGGTCGCCGGCGAAGCCGTTTGCGCCCAGCCATAGCGGACCATCTACGGCACTCTTGGCGATGCCACTGGGGACGTTTCGCTCTCCCAGGGGCGCGATGTTGCCGGTCAGAATTGCCTCAAGAGGAAACTTCTCGATCTTGGTCACGGATGCCCCCTTGTGAGACCTTTTCGCTCGAATGTCAGCATCTCATACGGTGTTGCAGCGCGGGGTTGAAGGTCCAGTTTGCGGAACCGGGTGGTCCGCCGTTGTGGACAAGTTCATCGCACCCCGAATCCTGCCGGAAACTGCGTAGATCGGTTGGGCGTTGCCGTTCGAGCAGGGTTTTTGCTACTCTTCATCCCCGTTTTTCGACGGGTGGAATGAAGGGCGGGAATTGTGGTTGTAAAGGCATTGCGCGCAGAAGATCGAAAAGCGGCTTCCGTTTCCCCGGCGCTGTCGAGGGGGCTGCATCTTCTTTCCGTGTTTGCCGACGCTCCTGTCTGGCTTAGCAATTCAGACATTGCCGGCCGCACCGATCTGCCCGCGGCGACCGTTGCGCGACTGACGAAATCGCTGACCCAGATGGGGTTTCTGCACTATAGCGGCAGTCGCCGGCGCTTCCGGCTGGCGCCCGGGGTTGTTCGGCTTGGCTATGGTGCCAGAAGCGAGACGCAGGTAATTGAGGTCATACGCCCTCATCTTCAGAGGATCGCTGACCGTTTTGGTGTGCACGCGGCGCTTGCCGTTCTGGATGGCGCCGAGGCTCTGCATCTGGAAGTCTGCCATAGCAGTACCACGCTCGTGACCCTTCGGCTTGAGGCTGGTTCGAGAGTCCCTCTGGCCGGCACTCCGATCGGACATGCCCTGCTGGCTGCTCTGGAACCCGCCCGGCGCGAAAGCTGCCTGGTGGACCTGGAGTGTCACCATGCAGCGGAGTGGAATGTGCTTTCGCCGCAGATCGAGCGCGGGCTGGTCGAGATTGCAGGCAGTGGATTTACGCTGTCCCTCGGGGGCTGGCATCCTGACGTTCACGGTGTAGCCGTGCCGTTCAAGCCCTCCGATCAAGCCGCTGCAATGTCACTTGGCTGCGGTGTCCCAAAAGGGCAGCTGCCCCTGCCGCGTCTGAAGGAACTCGGTGGTGAACTCGTGCAGCTTTCCGCGCTCGTTACTTCAAGCCGCGAAAACTCGCTGCCGGTGCAGTGACGCCACGGAGGCACTGATGCCGCCCGGCTTGGTGGTCGGTCAGGAGTCTTCCAGATATCGCACACCCATTGCCGCGCATTTGCGCTGAATGAGTTCCACGGCTGCAAGCAGATCCTTCATTGGACCTGCCGGATCACGCGCAGCCTGGGTGTTGGCGGGAAGAACAAGTTCCAGTGCCAGAACGGCATTGTTGAGGTGCAGTGGAGCGGCCAGCAGGAGCAGATTCTTGTCTGGAAGCAGCAATCGAAAGCAGCCCGACGCCCGAAAGAAGCAGAAGCTTTCGTGAAGCGCCTCGGTCTCGACGGGACGCGGGGATAGCTCGGATACGGATCTGTCCATGCTGGTCTGGCTGGTGAACAGAAGGGCGTGACCCGCCGCGGTCTGCGCGAGCGGATAGGCCGAGCCAACGTGACAGCAGGGGGAGCTTTCGCGATTCAACCCGTTGCAGACGACGAGAAATAGAGCTTCTCCGGCATCGTCCACAGCAAGGGTCGATGTGGCGTTGTGCCGGTCCGCCAGCGCCTGAAGAACAGAACGCGCAATTCCGGCGACAGGGGTTTCACTCAAGAATTTCTTTGAGAGCGCGCCGGCCGTGCGGCCCGGCTGGTAGCGCTCCGCAAATCTGGATGGCTCGACGAAACCATGGAGCTCTAGGGTTTTCAAAAGCCTGGCGGTGGTGTCGTGTCTCAACGAAAACCGTAAAGCCAGTTCATCGGAGGTCATCGGCCCTTCGTCTGACAGGAGCTGGACCAACCCGAGACCGTTTCTTAGAGCGACTGTGCTGCTGTTTCCTTCGTCTGTCTGCTTTTTCACCGTATGTTTTGCCTTGATGGACAGGCCCCCAACTGAATTTTTATGCTTATCGCGCCCGGCATATCAATATGCAGGCACCGGTTCGCGCCGTGAAACGTGCCCTGATCGCAAAAATGTGATCGAATGATCAGTCATCACCTCATCGGAATGCTTCTTGAACCCCGGCGTCAAAGGGGGCTATGGCAGCCATTGTCAGAGACTATGAGGGAGGGAAGCCGGTGGCACGGGAAGTCTGGACACGCCTGGAGGGGGAACGCTGTGTACTCGGTGAGGGGCCGACTTACGACAGACATAGCGACACGGTCTGGTGGTTTGACATTCTGGAAAAGGCTCTGTTCGAGCACTGCTTCGCTGATGGCGTGACGCGCCGGCACATATTGCCGGAGCTCTCCTCCGCGCTTGCCCGTGTCGATGACAACCGGCAATTGCTCGTGACGGAGAGCGGCCTTTATCTGCGCAATGTCGCGGATGGCAGCCTGAGCCTTCACCGCCCGCTGGAAGCGGACAATCCGCAGACCCGTTCCAACGATTCCCGTGTGCATCCCAGCGGGGCATTCTGGATCGGCACGATGGGCAAGAATGCTGAAAAGGGCGCGGGATCGATCTATTGGTATCGCAGGGGCGAGGTGAAACGGCTCTATTCCGGTATTACCGTTACCAATGCGATCTGTTTTTCGCCCGATGGCAGTGTGGGATATTTCACGGACACGCCGACACTTCAGATCAGGCAGGTTTCACTCGACCCACAGACGGGGCTGCCGGTTGGCGAGCCGTCAGCATTTGCCGCGCCATCGCGCGACGGAGAGCCCGACGGTGCTGTGGTCGATGCCGAAGGCAATCTCTGGGTGGCGCGATGGGGCGGCCATGGCGTGGAGGTCTATTCGCCGGGTGGCTTGCTGCTTCGCAAGATTGACCTGCCGGCGGCACTCACCACCTGTCCGGCCTTTGTCGGGCCGCAGGCGGACAGGCTCCTGGTGACATCGGCATCTATTGGCGTGGACCCGGACAGTTCGGATGCTGCCTCTGCCGGCGGGGTGTTCATGAGCGATCTCGGGGCGCCGGCGGGCAAGCTCGAGCCCGACGTTTTGGTCGACTGATCCGTCTCCAGATTCAGTAGCCGCTGAGGCGCGGCAGCCAGGTGGATAGCGCCGGGATAAAGGTCAGGGCGAGCAGGACAACCAGATGCACGACCAGGAAGGGCGGCATCTCCCGGATCATCTCGCTGACGCGTATCTTGACCGCTGAAGACACGACAAAAAGCAATGCACCCACCGGCGGGGTGAGAAGGCCGAGCGTGAGGTTGACGATCACGACGATGGCGAAATGGATCGGGTCGATGCCCAGCGAGTAGGCTATGGGGCCAAGGATCGGCACAAGGATCATGACACCGGGCAGCGGATCCATGAACAGACCGAAGGCGAGCAGCAGCAGGTTGACCGCCAGCAGGAACAGAACCGGGCTCAGTTCCCAGGCGACAATCGTTGAAGCAATGGCCTGGGGGATGCCCTCGATAATGATGATCCAGGCGAACGCTCGCGCGGCAGCGAGGATCAGCAGAATGGCGACGGTGACCAGCGCTGAACGAAAGAGAATGTCCGGCAGGTCGCGGAGCCGCAACGAGCGGTAGATGAACATGCCGCACAGGAGCGCATAGAAAACCGCCACCACCGAGGCTTCGGTCGGCGTGAACAGCCCGCTGCGGATGCCCCCGATGATGAGCACGATGAGGAAGATAGCAGGCAGCGCCTGAAAACTGGTGCGCATCATCTCGCGCAGGGACGGGCGCGGCGAACTGCTTCTGAAGCCACGCCTGCGGCAGACATACCAGTTGGTCGCGGCCATGGAGAGCGAGATCAGGATGCCGGGAATGATGCCGGCCATGAACAGGGCGATCACGGAGACATTTTCATCCTGCATTGCGTAAAGGATCATGATGATTGATGGCGGGATGATGGGCCCGACGACCGACGCGGAGGCGGTCAGCGCGCTGGCATAGGATTTGTCGTATCCATCCTTCTCCATCATGCGGATCATCATGGCGCCGGGTCCGGCGGCGTCGGCGAGGGCAGAACCCGAGATGCCGGCGAACATGGTGGACGAGACCACATTGGCGTAGCCCAGCCCGCCGCGGAAATGACCCACGAACTGTGATGCAAAGCGCAGGAGAATCTGCGTCATGGCACCGCTCGACATCAGCTCGGCTGCCAGGATGAAGAACGGCACCGCCATGAGCGGGAAACTGTCGAGCCCGGAAAACATCTCCTTGACGATGACGATCTGCGGATAGGTGCTGCCCAGGCTGATTGCCGCCCAGACGGCAAGCGCCAGCGAGAAAGCCACCGGCATGCCGATGATCAGAAGGGCGAAGAAGGAAGCAAAGAGTATCAGCGCCACGGCCGTCTATTCCCGGTTGGCTGCAATGTGGGTGTCGCCGCTTTCGGCAAGTGCGGCGGATGGCGTGTCGGTTTCCACTTCAGCAAACCGGTTTTCCATCACGAAGGAGCGGGCGACAAGAAGCAGATGCACGATGAGGAGGCCAAAGCCGATCGGCATGGCGGCATAGATGTAGCTGAAGGAAACGCGGGTTGCCGGCGTCAGCTGGAATCGGGCGCGATCCATATAATTCAGGCCCATCCAGATCATGATCGAGAAGAATGCCAGAAGCAGACACAGGATCAGGACGCGTACGGCGCGCTGGCCATTTGTGCCGAGCATTTCCTGGAAATTGCCAACGGCGACATGGCCGCCGGTGCGCAGGGCGAGGCCGGCACCGATGAAGGTCATCCAGATCATCAGGTAGCGGGCGACTTCCTCTGACCAGGTGATGGAGAAATTCGTGAGATAGCGCAGCGATACATTGGCGAACACGATCACCGCCATGGCGCCGAGCAGCAGCACCAGAGCCCATTTGTTCAGGGCTACGAAATATCGCTCAAATGTTTTCACTGATCCTCCCCGACCTGGATGCCCGGGGGCACCGCAGCGTGTTGATCGCATCCTGTTTAGACCAACATGATCAAGCGTGGGAACCGGCAATTGCTCAAAAAACGGCAGGAAGCAAAACTCCGGGCAGCCGCCGCATGGACTGCTGCCCGGAGTTTCAGACACATAGACCTTATTCGGTCGCGATGATCTGATCGATCAGCGCCTTGTCGTACTGCTCATAGTATTTTTCATAAGCGGGCTGGACGGCCTGCTGGAAGGCGGCTTTCTGCTCGGCGGTCAGCTCGCCGATTTCCATGCCCTCTTCCTTGAGCTGCTTGACGCCGGAGGTTTCGACATTGTCGACATAGGCGCGCATGGCCTTGACGGCTTCTGTCGCCCCTTCCTCGAATGCTTTCCTGTCTTCATCCGACATACCGTCCCAGAGCTGGCGGGAGACGAGAAGCATGGCCGGCGAATAGACATGACCGGAGAGCGTCAGATACTTCTGGACCTCGGAGAGCTTGGCCGAGGTGATAACGGAAAGCGGGTTTTCCTGACCGTCGATCGTGCCTTGCTGGAGCGACGAGATGACCTCGGGCCATGCCATCGGCGTGGGAGCGGCACCCAGCGTTTCGAACGCGGTGATGTGGATCGGGTTTTCCATCGTGCGCAGCTTGAGGCCGGCAACGTCATCGGGTTTGCCGATGGTGTTGCGGTTGTTGGTGATATGGCGGAAGCCCTGTTCGCCCCAGGCGAGCGCGACGAGGCCGACATCATCAAACTTTGCGAGGATGCTCTGGCCAATCTCGCCATCAAGCACATTGCGCGCGTGGGTGAGGTCACGGAACAGGAAAGGGATGTCGAACACACCGGTCTCGGGCACGAAGTTGCTGAGCGTGCCGGAGGAAACGATCGTGGCCTCGATCGTGCCGATCTGTAGCCCTTCGATCACCTCGCGTTCGCCGCCGAGGCCGGAGGAGGGGAAGTGACGGAAGGAATAGCGCCCGTCAGTGTTCGCCTCGACCACTTCCTGCCATTTCTCGGCTGCCACGCCATAATGCGAGGTCGGCGCGAGCGCATAGCCGATCTTGATTTCCTGCTGGGCCTGAGCGGCCGATACGCCGGCAAAAATGCCAAGCGCGGTTACAAGTGCCGCTAACGGCCCCGTGTTTCTTGCTGAAAATTTCATGTCTCTCTCCCGTCGTGGAATTTCGTTGCGATTTAGGTCTCCCATTCACTGAAAGCGTCTGGCGCATCCAGCCTATTCAGTCAATGCGCCAGTGTTTGCAGGACCAGCAAGTTTTGCGAATTTGGCCAAAACGCCGTTGCGGTAGCGTGGTTCGGGCTGGCGCCAGTTGGCACGCCGACGTGCGAGTTCCTCGTCGTCGACGTTCAGTTGAAGCAGGCGGCGGCTGGCGTCGATGGTGATCGTGTCGCCTTCCTCGACAAGGGCAATCGTGCCGCCGTCACAGGCTTCGGGGGTAACATGGCCGACGAGAAGGCCCCAGGAGCCGCCGGAAAAGCGGCCATCTGTAATAAGCCCCACCTTCTCGCCGAGCCCGCGCCCGATCAGGGCGGAACTGGGGGCAAGCATCTCCGGCATGCCGGGGCCACCTTTCGGTCCGAGATAACGCAAAACCATGACATCGCCCGGGTGGATCCGGCCGCTCAGGATCGCATCCATGGCCGATTGCTCATCTTCAAAGACGCGGGCAGGGCCGGTGATGCTGGCGGATTTGAGGCCAGTGATCTTGGCGACAGCACCGTCTTCAGCAAGGTTGCCTTTCAGAATCGCGAGATGACCCTCAGCGTAGAGCGGTGCCTCGATGGGGCGAATGACATCCTGATCCGATGGCGGAATTGCTGGTATGCCCTTCAGTTCTTCCTCGAGGCTTTGCCCGGTGATCGTCATGCAATCGCCGTTGAGAAGTCCGGCCTCGAGCAGGATCTTCAAAACCTGTGGCACGCCGCCAGCGCGGTGGAGATCGACGGCCATGTAGCGGCCGGACGGTTTGAGATCGCAGAGAACCGGTACTTTGCGCCGGATGCGCTCGAAATCGTCAAGCGTCCACTCGACCTCTGCAGCGCGGCAGATGGCGAGATAGTGCAGGACAGCGTTTGTGGAGCCACCCGTTGCCATCACGAGTGCGATGGCGTTTTCCACGCTACGGCGGGTGATGATGTCGCGGGGTTTCCTGCCCGCGCGCACGGCATCGAGCAGGACGTGGGCCGAGCGGGCAGCGGACTGGCGCTTTTCCTCATGGATATTTGCCATGGTGGAAGAGCCGAGCAGGGACATGCCGAGCGCCTCGAAAGACGAGCTCATCGTGTTGGCCGTGTACATGCCGCCACAGGCACCTGTGCCGGGGATGGCGTTGCGTTCGATGGCGTCGAACTCATCGCGGCTGATTTTACCGGCCCTGAGCGCGCCGACGGCTTCGAAGGCGGAAACGAGATTGAGGTCCTGGCCGTTTAACCTGCCGGGAAGGATGGTGCCGCCGTAGACGTAGATCGCGGGGACATTGGCGCGGGCAATGCCGATCATGCCGCCGGGCTTGTTTTTGTCGCAGCCGCCGATGACAAGTACACCATCCATCCACTGGCCCTGAACGGTGGTTTCGACACAATCGGCGATGACTTCGCGTGAGACCAGCGAGTATTTCATGCCTTCGGTGCCCATGGACATGCCGTCGGAGATGGTCGGCACGCCGAAGGTCTGCGGATTTCCGCCGGCTTCCCGCACGGCTTCCACGGCGGCGTCTGCCAAGGGCTGGAGGCCTGCATTGCACGGCGTGATGGTGGAATGGCCGTTGGCGATGCCGATCATCGGACGCGAAAAATCTTCGTCCCGATAGCCGAGCGCATAGTACATAGCGCGGTTGGGCGAGCGCTCGATGCCCTGGGTGATGGTTTTTGACCGGTCGTTCGCTGGCATGCTTTCTCCTCAGTGGCCAACACCGCTGAGAAGTCAGGCTAGGGAGTGTTTGCTGATATGAGAAATATATTTATAATATCAGATTAATTCAATTCACATATGAGATGGCATGGATATTCGCCAGATTCGGCATTTCGTCGCGGTTGCCGAGGAACTGCATTTCGGTCGCGCGGCCGAACGTCTGGGCATGACTCAGCCGCCGCTCAGCCAGAGCATACAGGCGCTGGAGGCGGTTCTGGGCCTGACACTTTTTGAGCGGACACGGCGCAGCGTGACGCTGACGCCGGTCGGGCACGAGTGGCTGCCCCATGCGCGGCGGGTTCTGGAAGAGGCGTCCGAACTGCCGCGGGTGGCGCGTCGGCTTTCGCGCGGCGAGATCGGCCGCGTGCGTCTCTCCTTCATTAGCTTCGTAAGCTACAGCTTCCTGCCGAAGCTCGTGCGCCGCTTCAAGGAACGGTTTCCCGAGGTCGAGCTGGTGTTGAACGAAGCGACGAGCGACGTGCAGATCGCCGAACTGCTCGATGGTGCCCTCGATGCCGGCATCATCATCGCTCCGCCGCGCGGCGCATTGCACTCGCCTCTGCGGTATCGGCCGGTGGAAACGGACAGGCTGGTGGTGGCGGTGCCGGAGGAATGGGTGATTTCCGGACGTGTGGTGCCGCGCGGCGGAAAGCTCGACTTCAACGCGCTGCGCGATCTGCCGGTCATCCTGTTTCCACGCCATAGCGCGCCGGTGCTGCACGATCTCGTCACACGCTACTATGCCGAGCGTGACGCGGCGCCCGTTCCGGGACAGCAGGCCGTGCAGATGCAGACGATCATCAATCTCGTTTCCAGCGGGCTTGGCATCGCGTTCGTGCCGAGCACGATGCGACGGCTGATCCGACCGGGGGTCGCCTATTTCCGGCTTGCGGAACAGCAACCCGAAATCGAGATCGGGTTTGCGTGGCGCGGCACCGGTGCGAGCGCTGCAGTGCGGCACCTGGCCGGCATCATTGACGAGATGTTTCCGGCGCAATGACTTGCAAAAGGCGGATTGTTCCTCAAAATCGCGCGGATGAACCAGAACGCCACCGACAGAAACGCCCAAGGCGACCGGCCCCTGTGGCTCGTCGGTGTGTGGCTGGTGCTGGCGCTTCTAACGGTCGCGGCCGTTGTGGCAAACGAGCGCTGGCAGCTGCTTTCGGAACTCGCGGCTGAAAGCCGGGTGCTGCACAGCGTTGCCTCTCAGCGTGCCGACCAGCATGACGCGCACCTGACCGCTCTCTCGGCGGTAGCGGTTGCCGGCGGAGAAAGCCGCTTCGATCTCTTTCTGGAAGTGGCGGGGACGATCCATCGATTTTATCCACGCATTGTGGCGATAGACCTTGTTCCCCTCAATGCAGGTGAGACGGGCGTGACCACACGAGACAGTGTCGATCCGGCCGTCGATGACATGGTCCGGAGGGCGGCACTGGCGTCCGATGGCGCGCTTGTTTTGCGACCGACACCTGGCGCGCCGGGCCGCTACCTGCTCGTCAAGCGGAGCCCGAATACGGCTGCGGCACGTTTTGGTCTGTCGCTGGACATAGATGCACAGGGGCTGCTGGAATCTGACCGGGATTTCTGGCTGGAACCGTCCGTCAGTTTTTCCCTGACGCTGCCGGATGGTACGCTGCTGGCGGGGGAGGAAATCGAAAGCGACCCGGCTTTTGCGCAGAGACTGGGAAGCGCTTCGCAGCCGCTCGTTCTTGAGGTCGCGATTCCGCAGACCCTGGCAGTGCTGATGCCCCCTGCGAAACTGGCGCCGGCTCTCATCATGATGTCGGCAGTGTTTCTGGCCGGCGTGGTCCTCTGGCAGCAATGGGCGCGGCGACGTCAGGCAGAACAGGCGGCGCAACTGAGCGCACAGGAAACGCGGCTGGCGCATGCTTCCCGTGTCAATGCGCTGGGTGAAATGGCAAGCGGGATCACCCATGAACTCACACAACCGCTGACCGCCATCTTGAGTCAGGCGCAGGCCGGTAAGCGGCTTCTGGGCAATGGTGACACGGGGGCTGTCGCTTCGGTGCTTGACGAACTGATCGCACAGGCGCGGCGGGGCGCGGATATTCTCGCCCATCTGCGTCAATGGATCAGGCCGGTGCGCGGCAACCCGTCTGCGGTGACGGATCTGAATGCGGCGATCAGCGGTGTGGAAGCACTCCTTCTGCCAGAAGCGCGCAGGCGTGCGGTGGTTCTGAAACTGATGCTCGGGAACGGGCCTCTCCCGGTGCGTGCCGACCAGACGGAACTGGAACAGGTGATTTTCAATCTCGTTCGCAATGCATTCGAAGCTCTGGACAACGCGCCGGGGACCCGGGGTGAGGTGGTCGTTGAAAGCAGCAGGGAGGCGGGTCTGGCAGTCCTCGACCTGCGCGATAACGGCCCAGGCGTCGATCCTGAAATCCGTGCCCAGATATTCGAGCCCTTTGTTACCGGCAAGGATCACGGCACGGGCCTGGGGCTCGCACTCTCACAGCGGCTGGTGGAGCGGATGGACGGCGACATCGAACTCAGGTCTTCGCGGAAGGGCGCCTGGTTTCGGGTTTGCCTGCCCCTCGTGGACGGGCGTGCGAAGGTGGAGATTGCCGCATGAGCAGGCCTGTCTATCTGGTGGATGACGATGAGGCGGTGCGCCGGGCGCTGGTCCTGCTTCTGAGCACGGTTGGTGTGGAGGTGAAGGCGTTTTCCGGCCCTGAATCCTTCCTCGCCGCGTTGGAAAAACTGCCGCCGGGCTGTCTTGTTCTTGATATCCGCATGCCGGTGATTTCGGGTCTGAAACTGCAGGAGCGCCTGCTTGCGCTCGGTGTCGGCTGGCCAACCATTGTGATCAGCGGGCATGGTGACATCGAGGCCTGCCGGCGGGCTTTCCGCAACGGGGCGGTGGATTTTCTGAGCAAGCCCGTGGATGAGCAGGATCTGATCGACGCCATCCAGAAGGCGCAGGACATGCTGGACCGCTCTGAGCGGGAAGCGGCTGAACGCGCCGAAACGGCGGATCTTCTGGCGAGCCTGACGGGCCGTGAAAGCGAGGTTCTGGAGCGCATTGCCGGCGGCTTCACCACCAAGGAAATTGCCGCTTCCATGGCCGTTTCGCCACGCACGGTGGAAAGCCATCGCGCTTCCATCGGCGCAAAGCTCGGTACGACATCGGCGGCGGAAATGACGCGGCTCTGGCTGCAGGCGAACAGGCATCCGTAGAACTACGGAGCCCCCCGCCAGCGCTACCGATGCGGTGGAGCGGGGCAGCTTGCTAGAAACGGATCATCCAAACCCAAGGAGTTCCCGATGATCCGTTCGATTGTTCTTTCCGCCTCGCTTCTGGCCGCGACCGCCGTTTCGGCTCAGGACCTGCCGACCGCCCCTTACCTGCCGCTCGACATGGCGCAGAAGGCTGCTCAGGCTGCACTCGACGCCTGTGCCGCAGAAGGTTATGCGGTCAGCGTTGCCGTGGTGGAGCGCAGCGGTGCAACCAAGGTTCTCGTGAAAGCCGACAATTCCGGCCCGCACACGACCGGCAGCAGCGTCGGCAAGGCCTTCACCTCCGCAAGCCTTGGCCGTGACACGGCTGGTCTGGCGAACTTCATCGGCGAGAACCCGCAGAATGACGGCCTGCGCGACATGGATTCCCGTCTGGTGATCCAGGCCGGTGGTCTGCCGGTGCGCATCGGTGGCGCTCTGGTGGCGGGCATCGGTGTTGGCGGCGCGCCTTCGGGCGACATTGACGCCACCTGCGCCCGCGCCGGTCTCGACGCCATCGGCGCCGAACAATAACCCATACGAACTGAACAAAAGAGGCGCGGCCTTTCGGTCGCGCCTCTTTCCGTTTCTGCGGTTCGTATTCAGCCTATTTGGGCAGTCGCACGGTGAGCGCCGGATTGTGCGGGAAGAAGTTGTAGGGTTTTAGCGTGATGCCCTTCCACATGGTCGACATGACCGGCCAGTCCTCCATCTGCGGCACATGATGGAAGCCCATCGTGTACCAGGTCACGATGTCGGTGTTGTCGATGCTGCGGTCCTGCTTCACCCATTCGGCCAGCGTGTCCGACCCGTCGCTCTGGAAAGCGTATTCGCCGCCGGCATAGCGTTCGCTGGCCACATAGGGCGTGTTCCAGAACGTGTAGTCGATATAGGCGTTGCGCTTTGCGGGCGGATCGTTCTCCGTGTCCAGCGGGCTGTAGGCGACGCTGTTCTGCGGCAGGATCATGTAGCCCGGCGCATGGCCGACGCCGATTTTCCGGCCCATGTTCATGATGTGATACATGGCCGGTGTTGCCGGGTTCACGCGATAGCGCGCTTCCATTTCGGTCTTCGGCATTTTTGCCTCGGTCACCCACATGGAGCGGCGCGGCACGCCATCGGGCATGTCGCCCTTCACGAGGCCGGTGCGCATGAAGACATTGTCCTGACCGTCAATGTCGAAATCGAGCCGGAAGTTGAAGAAATGGTCGTGATTGGGCGCGACCAGATTGGGCACGATCAGCGTGCCGTAGCGGGTTTCCTGTTCGGCGGTTGCGTCCTCCATGGAGGTGGAGGCGACACCCTTCACCGCATCGAGGCCGGTTGCGCCGACCATCACGCGGATGCGTCCGTTCTGCTCGAACACATAGTCGATGAGATAGTCGTAATTGCCCACCTGCGAGGCGGAACGCACGACCAGTTCGGTTGCCGGGCGGCCTTCCGCCGGCACGGACTGTTCTTCGCTCTGGGCGAAGATCTCATAATGCCGCCAGGCGGGATCGCCGATATTGCGCTCGAAGATGCATAACGCATCCGGGATTTCGATCGGGTTGCCCAGATCGTCATGCACGGTGGCGGGCAGGAAGCGCGCATAGGCGGGGCAGTCCACGCCCGCGCGCAGCGGGCTCAGGAAGATGCCGAAACCATATTCGCCGCTGTCCATATAGGTGCGCCAGTACCAGCCTTCGTCCGGGTCCATATAAGGCACGAAGACTTCCGACAGATGGGCCTGATAGAGCACAGAGCGCCAGTCGTCGCGATCATTGACCTCGATGTTGGAGAGAACCACGCCGGGGCGTTTGTCGACGCGCCAGCGGAAGCGCCAGATGTCCCAGTTCACCATGCTGCCGTCGATGGTGAAGTTGGGATCGCCTTCCTGGCGCAGCGTGGCGGGATTACTTTCCGGCCGCAACGCGCCCGTGCGCGCCTCGACCTCTTCTTCCATGTAGCCCCAGGCATCCTGCGGCACCGGGACGACGCCATTGTCGATCACCTCGACCACGGATTTGCCGGCGAGATCGACCACGGCGTAAAGCCCCTCAATGGGCTTGGCGTAGAAGTTGGAGCCGGTTGGATTGACATAGCAGGGCACCTTCATCAGGCGCTGGCCGGCTTCCGCCTCCATGTCGAACGAGCCGGCCGTCAGCGGCAGGCAGAACACGTCGCCGGGCTCCAGATCGCGCTTTGCGAGGGCGGCGACGAAGTTTTCGTCGGAAAGGGCCAGATCCATGGCCCCGATGAATTCTTCCAGAAGCACCATGTGCTGGCCGCCAATGGCCCCGAAATCGCTGATTTCACCGGAAACGAGATTGACCTCGGCCTTGTAGGTCTCGTCGCCCGAGATGACGTGGACGGTGGCGGCGCGGGGGCCTTCATCGCCTTCTTTCCAGGCAAGCACGTCGGCCTTTTCCGGTTCTTTCAGCTCGATCAGCGGAAAGCGGGCCTCGTCGGAAATCCGGTCATCGGATTTCATGATGGTGACGACCTCTGCGATCTCCTCTTTCGACAGGCCGTCCAGTGGGTGAGCCAGAGCGCCGCCGCATAAGACGGTCAGCGCCATGGCCGCGCAGGTGGCGGATAAGTGTCTATTCATCGTGTCTCCTCCTCTTGAACCGTGCCGTTACATGATCAGGGTCTGGCCGACGGTGTTCTCCATCAGCCCCGCCTCGGCGAACTGCACGCCGACGCCGGATTGCTTGATGCCGCCAAAGGGGGCGTTGGGCTGGATCATGCCGTGCTTGTTGATCCATGCGGTGCCGCATTCGAGTTGCAGCGCCAGCGCCTTCGCGCGTTCGGTGTCCTGCGACCAGACCGAGCCGCCAAGCCCGTTCGGGTTGTCGTTTGCGCGTGCGATCACCGCCTCCACATCCGTGTAGCGGATGACCGGCAGAACCGGGCCGAACTGCTCTTCATCGACAAGGCGCATGCCGTGCTCGGCATCGGCGACGATGGTGGCGGGGTAGAAATAGCCGGGTCCGCCGGAGGGCGCGCCGCCGGTGAGAATGCGCGCGCCGGAAGCTCTTGCCTCCTCGACCAGCTCTTTCACGCGCTCAAACTGCATGGCGTTTTGCACCGGGCCGAGGGCGACCCCATCCTGCCGTCCGTCGCCCATGGGAATGGCGGCGGCGAGTGCCGAGAGTGCATCGCAGACGGCGTCATAGATGCTGTCATGCACATAGAGCCGCTTGATGCAGGCGCAGGTCTGGCCGTTGTTGAGGAACGCGCCCCAGAAGAGCCCTTCGGCGACCGCCTGCGGATTGACATCGGGCAGCACGATGGCCGCATCATTGCCGCCGAGTTCCAGCGTCAGGCGCTTCACTGTTTCGGCAGCCGAGGCCATGATCTTGCGGCCAGTGCCGGTGGAGCCGGTGAAAACCATCTTGTCGATGCCGGGATGGGCGGACATGGCGGCGCCGATTTCATCTGCGCCACACACGATGTTGACCACGCCGGCCGGCAGCACCTCGTTGATGATCTCGACGAAACGGATCGTGGCGAGCGGCGTGTTGGGCGAGGGCTTGATGACCACGCAATTGCCGGCGCGCACGGCGGGAATGATGTGCCAGGCGGCGATCAACACCGGGAAGTTCCACGGCGTGATGGAGCCGACTAAGCCAATGGGCTTGCGGTGAACCTCCACGCGGCCCTCATTGTTGTCCTGCAGGACGGAGACCGGCAGTTCGAGGCTTGCGGTATGCCGTGTCCAAGCGGCGGCGGCTCCGATTTCCCACTGCGAGCCGAAGCCGCCAATGGGCTTGCCCTGTTCCGCCGTCAGAAGTGGCGCAAGCTCCGGGATCGCCTGTTCGAGCAGGTCGGCGATCTTCAGGCAGGCGGCCTTTCGGTCCGCATCGCTGGTGGCGGCCCAGCCCGGGAATGCATTGCGTGCGGCTTCTACGGCATCATCAAGGTCACCCGGCGTGCCGAGCGGCATATGGCCGACCAGTGCGCCATTGGCCGGATCGAGAACGGGAAACGTCTCTGCGCCCGGCGTCGCACGCCCGTTGATGATGTTGTGGAACGGATCGCTGGTCGCTTCCTTTGCCGTATCGGCCATTGTCTTCCTCCTCCCGATAGCGCCGCATTTCAGGCGGCATCAATCGGTCATAGTGGAGGCGCATTCGGCCAACGGTCTTGGACTATTGCGTCGGGTTCTTGGCCGATGACGTCGCTGCGTGAAGGCGGTATTCGCCGGGCGGGACCCTGAAACGCGCCCGGAACTGGCGATTGAAATAGGACAGGTCGTTGAAACCTGCGTCAAAGGCGATGGTGGAAATGCGCTCCGAAGTGCCGGCACTCTTCTGGGCCATAAGACGGTTGCAGACATAATCGAGCCGTGTGGCGATAAGGCACTCGGACAGGGACAAGCCCGCAGCCTGGAACCGGCGCTGCAGGGCGCGCAGGCTGACCCCCATGGCGGATGCGACGCTGGCTGGTGTGCACGCGGGATCGCGGAAGCGCTGGCGGATATAGGCACGTGCCTTGGTGACAAGCAGTTCATCGCTGGTTCGGGCGGAGGCCAGAGCGCCGGCTTCAAGACCGCAGAGATAGGCGCCCATCAGATTGAAGAAGGCTTCGCCGATGAAGTGTTGCTGCGCGGCGGCGTCCTCGGAATTGACGAGGCGGTCGATGGTGGCGCGAAGGGCCATGCCGATCTCGGTGGAGCCCGGGATCGGGCAGCCGCCAAGGGCCGCGGTGCCGAAACGGTGGGCAAATTCGGAGCGGTTCAGGTGCACGGAATACTGCAGGCTGCCGCTGTCGCCATAGAGAAAGCGCGAAGGATAGGCCGAATCGATCATGATGAAGTCGCCCGGCGCAAGCCGCACATCGGCATCGCCCTGCCGCATGACCGAATGTCCCGATTTCTGCAGAACCAGAAAGAGGTGCTCGGCGGAATCCTGCCGGATGCAGCGCCAGTCCCGATTGATGCGCGCGGCGCTGTTGCGCACGACCGCCACAGCCAGCGCCTGGCGCTGTTTCAATGTGATGAGCCCGCGCATGTCGCGTGCGCCATCTGGCGGCGACACCAGAAACTGCCCGCACACGTTGCGCACACCAGCCTGGAAGGCATCGAGCGGTGCCAAGCTGTTTGTCTCGTCAGACAGCATAAATTTCCTCCCGCCCTTATCTGCTCTCCATGCAGAAAAGGGCGGGGGGAAGCGTAATCAGCTTTCAACAGCTCGGCAAGACGGGCGTGTGTTCCGGTTTTCAGGAACTGGAGGCGTTCGCTTGCCGGCGTCCCGCCATCTGTCGCAGAAACACCGGAAGAGCGATGATGGCGCCGGCCAGGGTGGCATAGAGATCCGGTGCGACAAAGAGGACGGCGGCGATTGCAAGAAGCAGCCGCTCATAGACGCGCAGCGGTGCGAAAAGCCAGTTTGAGAAGCTGCGGAGAGCATCCAGATGCCGAGCATTGCGCCGATAGTTGCCAGGAAGAACTCGTTCCAGGTGAAGCTGTCGGTGACTAGCAGCATGGAGGGAGAAAAGACGAAGACGAACGGCACCAGCGCCTTGCCCATGCCAAGCCGGAAGGCGGTGTTGCCGGCCTTGAAGGCGTTGGCACCGGCGATGCCTGCCGCCGCATAGGCCGCCAGCGCCACCGGCGGGGTGATGTCTGCCAGAACGCCGAAATAGAACACGAAGAAGTGGGCCACGATCGGTTCGACGCCGAGCAGGTTGAGGATCGGGGCTGCGACGGCGATCATGATCAGGTAGTTCGCCGTGGTGGGGATGCCGCAGCCCATCAGCACGCAGACGATTGCCGTCATGATGAGGGTGAAGAGCAGGGTGAGCGTGGCAACGCTGAAGAGTTCGAAGGGCAGGAATGCGAGGCTGTCTGCCACGCTCTGCGCCCAGCCGGCGGCAACGGATGTGACCATATAGGCGATCTTGAAGCCGACGCCGGTGAGGGTGACAACGCCGATGATGACGCCGACAAGGGCTGCAGCGGCCGTGACCGAGAGCGAGTATTTCGCACCGACGACAAAACCCTCCCAGGTCTCACGGATGCTTTCGGTGATGGCGGTCCTGATGTCGTGACGGATGAAGTTCTGGATGACGAGGACGAGAAGGCAGGCTGTGATGCCCCAGAAAGCTGCGAGATACGGGGTCTTGCCCGACAGCAGAATGGCGACCAGAACGAAAAGTGGGAGCGTGGTGAGCCAGCCGGCCTTGAAGACGGTCCAGGCGACTGGAAGCTCGTCTTTCGTGAGGCCTCGCAGGCCGCGGCGTCGCGCTTCCAGGTGCACCTGCACCAGAACGCCGAAGAAATGCATGAATGCAGGCACGAGGGCGGCGGTCAAGATGGTGGTGAGGGGCACGCCCAGATATTCGATCATGAGAAAGGCGACCGCGCCCATGACCGGCGGGGTGATCTGTCCGCCCGTGGAGCTTGCCGCCTCAACGGCGGCTGCGAAATGGCGTGGGTAGCCGATGCGGATCATCGCCGGGATGGTGAGTGAACCGGTGGTGACGGTGTTGGCAATGGACGAGCCGGAGATCGAACCGAGCATAGCTGAGGAGAGAACCGACACCTTGGCCGGTCCCCCCGAATAGCGCCCGGCAAGCCGAAGCGAGGTCGATGAAAAGCTGACCAAGGCCGATGCGTGTGGCGAGGACGCCGAACAGAACGAAATGGAACACGTAGGTCGAGATGACGCCGAGAGCGGTACCATAGATGCCCTGGCTGGTCAGATAGAGATGGTTGACGATGTTGTCCCAGCTTGCGCCCGGATGGGCGAAAATGCCGGGCATCGACTGGCCGAAATAGGCATAGGCGATGAACAGAAGGGCGATCACGGGCAGGGGCCAGCCCATGGCGCGGCGCGTTGCTTCCAGCAGAACGACGATCAGCACCGTACCCATGATGACATCGATGGGAAGCGGATCGCCGACGCGGAAGGCCAGTTCGTTGAAAATCCAGGGGACGTAGAGCGCTGACACCGCACCTGCGATGGCAAACACCCAGTCGAGAAGGGGCATGCCAAGCGGGGCAAGCAGCCCGCGGCGCGGTTCACGCGGCTGATGCCACACGGCGAAGAAGACGAAGATCAGGGCAAGGGTGAATGCGAGATGCAGGCCGCGATGCGTTGTCGCCTGCGGAATGCCGTAGCCTGCCGTGTAGTAGTGATAGCAGGACAGGACAAACAGCGCGCCACCGGCGATCCAGCCAAGCAGTCGGGGCAGGGGACGGAAGCGGATTTCTGAATCAAAACGCTCTTCAAGCGCCTTCATTTCTTCTTCAGTCAGCGCTTCCGCGCGTTCGGTTTCAGACGGGTTTCCCATCCTGCCTGCCCTCTCTGGAAATCGTTCTGTTTGTAGCGCCGAACGACACGGACCCGGCCTGTGGGACAGGTCGGGTCCGGTTTTCAGCGTTCATGTGGGGTGGGCGTTACTCGCCCAGGACACCCGCTTCACGATAGAACTTCTCGGCGCCCGGATGCAGCGGGATGCCGACACCGTCAAGCGCGGTCTCGACGGTGATCTGGCGGCCCTTCAGGTGGCCGGCATCCAGAAGCTTGCGGGTGTTGTCGTTCCACAGCGCCTTGGTGATCTCGTAGATCAGTTCTTCCGACTGGTCGGCGCTGGTAATCCACTGGGCACCGACCGAAAGCGTGGTGACGTCCTGATTGACGCCTTCATAGGTGCCGGCGGGAACGGTGTTGGCGGCGAAGAAGCCATGCTCGCCAGTCACCTTGTCCGCTTCGTCGCCGGCAATGGAGACGAGCGTGATGTCGTGCTGGCTGGCCAGCTCGGCAATGGCGCCGGCCGGGAAGCCGCCGACAAAGAAGAAGGCGTCCATGGCGCCGTCGCGCATGCGCTCGGCGGCCTGATCGGGCTTCAGGTAATGCGCTTCCACGTCTTCTTCGGAAAGGCCGTATGCATTGAGGATGATGCGGGCGTCGACGAGCGTTCCGGAGCCTGGCTCATCAAGCGAAACGCGTTTGCCGGCGAGATCGTCCACGCTGTCAATGCCGCTTTCGGCGCTGGCGACGAGGTGGATTGTCTCGGGGTAGAGATTGGCGATGGCGCGCAGCTTCTCGACCGGCTCGCGGTCTTCCCAGATGCCGGTGCCGCTGTGCGCCCAGGTGGCAACGTCCGACTGCGAGAAACCGGATTCCAGCGAACCGCCGGCGATGGCGTTCACATTGGCAACGGAGCCATTGGCCGACAGCGCCGTGGCGATGAGGCCGGGCACGCCGCAGGAGCCGCCTTCATCGCAGGCGCGGGAGCCGGGTGGATTGGAGATGGCATTGGCGATGAGGCCGCCAATCGGATAGTAGGTGCCGGCGGTGCCGCCGGTGCCGATGCGGAAAAACTGCGGCTGCTGTGCAAGCGCCACACCGCTGGCGGCAAGCCCGCAAAGAACTGCTCCAATGATCGCAAAACGCCGTCTGTTCACGTGATCCTCCCGGAAAATAAAATATGTAACCTTGCGTGAGCTAGCATTCATAAAGCCGGCCATCAATCTTTGATAGCACACAAATGGACGTGTGCATCACAATTATCCCGCGACTCTGCTATCGGGGCGCGCTCAGGAAACAATCTGTCAGGAGACAATTTTGGCCAAGTGCATTCACACCATGATCCGCGTCGTCAACGAAGAGAAATCGGTCGCGTTCTACAAGACGGCTTTCGGCCTAGATGTCGCAGACCGTTTTGACTTCGAGGGCTTCACGCTCGTTTACCTGCGCAATTCAGAGGCCGATTTCGAGGTCGAGCTGACTGTCAATAAAGGACGGACTGAACCTTACGATCCGGGCGATGGCTATGGTCATCTGGCGGTTGCTGTGGATGATCTCGATGCCGAGCATGCGCGGTTTAAGGCTGCCGGACTGGCGCCACGCGATATCGTCGCCTTCGAGCGCGAGGGCACGTTGCTGGCTCGCTTTTTCTTTGTGCAGGACCCCGATGGATACAAGATTGAAGTGTTGCAGAAGCACGGACGCTATCGTTGAGTGCGCAACCGATATGTGGGCTGGAGGAGATATGCCATCTGGCGCGACTTCCAGCCCAAGACAGCAAAAGGGCCCGGGAAACCCGAGCCTGTAAGCTGTTCGTGTCGCAAGGAAAACTGGAGCGGGCGATGAGATTCGAACTCACGACCCCAACCTTGGCAAGGTTGTGCTCTACCCCTGAGCTACGCCCGCTCGGCTTGTCGCTTCCGACGGCGCGCTTATAGTCTGATCTCGCCGGCAAATGCAACAGGAAATCGACAGCCACAATGCGCTTTTTTCAAAACTGTATCCGACAGTGGGTGCGGCGTGCCTGCACTGCCGCTTTCCGCTCCTGCGGGCTTGCGTCCGCGGGGCCGGTACGGCTACGACCGTGGCGGAAAGAACTTCGACTTCATGAGGCTCGGTCGTGCCGAAATCACCCGAAGCGCTGCTGGAATTCCTGGGAAAACTGGGCATTGAGGCTGAGACCCATCGGCATCCGGCGCTATTCACAGTTTCCGATTCGCAATCCCTTCGAGGTGAGATACCCGGAGGGCACACGAAGAACCTCTTTCTCAAGGACAAGAAGGACAATTTCTTTCTTGTTACTGTCGATGAGGACGCGCAGGTCGACCTGAAGACGATCCACCACAAGATCGGGGCGGCGAGCCGTGTTTCGTTTGGCAAGCCGGACAAGCTCATGGAACATCTTGGCGTGGAGCCGGGGTCTGTCACTGTGTTTGGTGTCATCAACGACGATCACCACAGGGTGACAGTGGTGCTCGACGCGGATTTGATGGACAATGACATCATCAACGCGCATCCGCTGACCAACGAGGCGACAACTTCGATCGGTCGCGATGATCTCATGCGTTTTCTTGAAGCGGTCGAGCATCAGCCGCTTGTCTTGAAAGTGACAGAGTGATCGCCAACATTTGTGGCGACGAAACGTATTCTATCGGCTGACCGGCACTCCCTGCAGGCCGCGCCGGACGGAAGCAGAGAAGGGGCCTTTATGACCAACGGCGACAATCCATACGGCAAGCCTGACAATTATGGTGCAGGGGCTGCACAGTATACCACCAAGGTCGATTTTGGTGGGGAGACGCCTGCTTCGGCCCCTGGGGCTCCGGCTGGTCAAGGCTTTTCACTTTCCGACTCGCCGCAGACGCCGGCCGCAGACCTGATCAAGGTCACGACGACCGCCGGCTTTACGGCCGATGTCATTCAGGAATCGCGCAATCAGCCCGTGCTGGTCGACTTCTGGGCGCCCTGGTGCGGGCCATGCAAGCAGTTGACGCCGATCATCGAGAATGCGGTACGCGCGGCCGGTGGCAAGGTGAAGCTCGTGAAGATGAACATCGACGAGCATCCGGCCATTGCCGGCCAGCTTGGTGTTCAATCAATCCCGGCGGTCTTCGCCTTCAAGGACGGGCAACCGGTGGATGGTTTCATGGGGGCGTTGCCCGAGAGCCAGGTCAAGGCGTTTATCGACAAACTGGTGGCCGGAGCCGGCGGCGACGAGATCGCGGAAGCGCTCGAAGCGGCGAAAGAAGCCGTTGCCAGCGGCGACCAGCAGATGGCTGCGCAAATCTATTCGGCTGTTCTTCAGCGCGAGCCTGAAAATGTCGATGCTATAGGAGGCCTGGCCGATCTGCTCTTCGAGGCGGGGCAGAAGGAACAGGCCGCGCAGGTGCTGGCTAAGGTACCGGAGAGCCACAGGGAGGCGGCTCCCATTGCAGCCGTACAGGCCAAGATGGCGCTTGCCGAGCAGGTGGCCGATCTGGGCGACAGCGCGGCGCTGGAGCAGCGCCTGGCCGCAGATCCGAACGACCACCAGGCGCGTTTCGACATGGCGCTTCTTCAGAATGCCAGGGGTGACCGTGCGGCGGCTGCCGAAAGTCTGCTGACCATTGTGCGCAAGGATCGTGAATGGAACGAAGACGGCGCGCGGGCGCAGCTTCTCAAATTCTTTGAGGCGTGGGGCGCTTCGGACCCGGCGACGCTGTCTGCACGGCGCAAACTGTCGTCGCTGCTGTTCTCATAAGTCTTTCGCTTATTTGCCTATTGAGAAGACTGCTCCAGATATCGGTTAAAGATCGGGAGACGTCATGTGAAGGCAGGCAATACCTCGTATCGCAGCGGCCGCGATATCGACAGTGTGATTCCCGTGTTTCCATTGTCGGCGGCCCTGCTTCTTCCGGGTGGGCGATTACCGCTGAATATTTTTGAACCGCGTTATCTTGCGATGACGGATCATGCGCTGTCTGGAACGCGTTTGATCGGCATGGTGCAACCGCGTCTCGACGGTGCGAAGAGGGCTGACGGAGAGCCTGAACTCTGCGATGTGGGATGTGTCGGGCGACTGGGCTCTGTTTCCGAAACGGGCGACGGGCGCTATCTCATAACCCTGATCGGCATCTGCCGCTTCAGGGTGCTGGAAGAACTCAAGGTCAGGACCCCGTTCCGTCAGTGCCGTATTCTCCCATTCGAGGCGGACCTGCATGACAGCTCCGATGAGCAGCAGGTGGATCGTGGCGCTTTGTTGAAGGCGTTGCGCGCCTATCTCGATGCCAACAATCTGGAAGCGGACTGGGATAGTGTGCACCAGGCCGAGGATGCAAGCCTCGTCAATGCGCTGTCCATGATGGTGCCGTATGGTCCGGCCGAAAAACAGGCATTGCTTGAAGCGCCAGATCTCAAAACGCGCGCGGACACGCTGATCGCCATAACCGAGATCGTTTTGGCGCAGGGCGATGGCGAGACAGGGCACCGGCTCCAGTAGAGAGCGGGCCTGACGTGGAAACTGGAGCGTTTGTGATGCAGGATGATGACGAAGGCAGAAACGAGGCTGCGCTGGACCCCAAGCTTCTGGAACTTCTCGTCTGTCCGTTGACCAAGGGGGCGTTGCGCTGGGACGCGGAGAACAGCGAGCTGATCTCGAAGAGCGCGAAACTTGCGTATCCCGTCCGAGACGGGATTCCCATCATGCTGCCGTCCGAGGCGCGGCCTCTCGAATAGAGCGGCTCACCGTTTCATGGAAACGATCAACCGCTCTATCTGATTTCCCCATCAATGCTTTGAGGCCATGCCCGGAGTTTTCTACTCGCGGAAGCTCTCACGCGGCGTTGCTGCTTGCCGGCCGCGCGTGGCGCGCAGCGTGGGCAGGGCGAGCATTAGAAGCACGAATGCGCCGGTGGCGAGCTTCAGATCCGGTGGAGGCATGCCTGCCGCCAGGCACAGCGAGACAAGCTGGTAGTAGACCATCGCACCGGCGAAGGGTGCGAGGAGCTGCCGCCACACGGTCGCCTTGCCGACGATGGCCTCGCCGATCATCAGTGCTGCAAGGCCGTTGATGAGGATGCCGAGGCCCATGTTCACATCGGCGAAGCCCTGCGACTGCACCATCAGTGCGCCGCTGAAAGCGGAGAACGCCCCGGCAAGGCCGATGCCGCCAATGGTTGCTGCCCAGACATTGATGCCCTGTGCTTCGGCCATCACCGGGTTGGCGCCAACTGCACGAACCGCCGTGCCCTTCTCCGTCGTGAAGAAGAAGTTGAGCGCCAGGAATATGGCGAGCGTGATGACGCCCACCGCGATGATCTTGGCGAGCGGGAAGCCCGGCTGCACGAACGGCACCCAGTCGAAGATGGTTTCCGTGCCGAACACCGAAAGGTTGGAGCGGCCCATGATGCGCAGGTTCACGCTGTAGAGCATGGTCATCACGAGAATGCCGGCCAGAAGCGTGTGGATGCGGAAACGCAGATGGATAAAGGCGGTGCAGCAGCCGGCGACGAAGCCGGTGAGCAGTGCCAGTCCGATGGCCGTGAGCGGGCCGAGGCCGGAGGCGAGCGCCACGCCGCAGACGCAGCCGCCTAGCGGGAAGGCGCCCTCGCTGGTGAGGTCGGGAAAGCTCAGCATGCGGAAGGGGATCATGATGCCGGCCACGACGAAGCCGAGGATCAGGCTTTGCGCGAGCGTGACCGGGATGAGTGCGACGAAGCTTGTGAGCGTGGTTTGAAGAAAATCGATCATGGGTCAGCTCGCGAGCAACATGCTGTCGGTCTTGGTGGCGAAATGGCCGATCAGGTCGGGCACGGTCACATTGGCCTTTTCTTCCCCACCGATTTCCAGATGCACACGGCCGGCATTGAGCATGATGACGCGGTGGCCGTAATCGACGGCATGCTGCATGTTGTGGGTGACCATGAGTGTGGTCAGCTTGAGTGCCTCCACAGCGCGCACGGTCGCCTCCATCACGATGTCGGCGGTGCGCGGATCGAGCGCTGCGGTGTGCTCGTCGAGGAGCAATAGGTCGGGTGAGCCGCCCACGGCCATGATCAGCGAGAGCGACTGGCGCTGACCGCCTGACAGAAGGTCGACGCGCGTGTTGAGGCGGTCTTCCAGGCCGAGGCCGAGAATGGCAAGCCGTTCGCGGTAGTCGGCAAGGCGCCTGGCATTGAGGCCGTGGCGGAGTGTGCGCCTTGTGCTGCGCAGTTCTGCCAGAAGCATGTTTTCGGCGACGGTCATGCTTGCAGCGGTGCCGAGCATGGGATCCTGGAACACGCGGGCGATGCGGGTGGCGCGCTTGTGCACCGGCAAAGCCGTTATGTCGTCGCCATTGATGAGAATCTGGCCCGAATCGAGGGAGAGCGATCCGGAAATGGCGTTGAGCATGCTGCTCTTGCCCGCCCCGTTGGAGCCGATCACGACGCCGAATTCGCCAGTTTTGAGGGTGAGGTCGAGCCCGTTCAGGGCGATCTTTTCGTCGGGTTGTCCCCGGTAGAACACTTTGCGTGCGGCACGAATTTCCAGCACCGGCGCCTCCTTGAAGTTGACGCGGCGTCCATGGGGCGCCGCGTCCTGATTTTCTGCCGTATCAGTCGACGATGCAGTCGCAGTCGGCGAGCTCTTCAGGGATATCGAGGCCGAAGGCAGCCATGGCCTTTTTCGAGATGCGCGGCGAATGATCCTCATAGGCCGGGTTCATCGGCGGGATCGACTTGGGGTCCGTCCCATCGAGAATCTGCAGCGCGATCTTGCCGGCGTTGAGGCCGACCTGCTGGTAATTCACGGCAAAGCTTGCCGGAACCACGCCGTCGGACACGGCGCCATCATCGGAGTTGATGATCGGGATGCCGGCCTGCCGCGCGGCAGCCGAAACGGCGGCAATCGCGGGCTGGAGCAGGTTGGAGGCGGGCGTATAGATCACGTCGGCCTTGCCGGCGAGCGACGCGATGCGCTGCTGAATGTCGTTCACATTGTCGACGCCCACGGGCACGACCTCGAAGCCGGCAGCCGGGGCAGCTTCCTGGACTTTCTCAAGCAGCGCCACGTCGTTGGCCTCGCCCGGATTGTAGGGCTGGCCGATGCGCTTAGCATTCGGAACGAGCTTCTTGGCGAACTCCATGACGGCAGCAACGTCCTGAAGATCGGTTGCGCCGGTCATGCCTTCATCGCCGGCTTCCCAGGAAGGAACAAGCTTGGCGGCCACCGGGTCGGTGACGGCTGAAAAGACGATTGGAATGCCGGATCCGGAAAGCGCCTTCTTGGCGATCTGCGAAACCGGCGTCGTCACGGTGTACATGAGGGCCGGACCCTCGGCCTGCAGCTTGGCGATCATCTGCGGCACGAGCGAAGCATCGAAATTGGTGTGGCTCTCGGAATAGACAACGTCCTTGCCTTCTTCGTAGCCGCCAGCGGCAAGAGCGTCCTTGAAGCCCTGGATCGCCGTGTTGAGCTGCGGGTGCTCACCGAAATTTGCAATGCCGATGCGGATTGGCTCGGCACTGGCAGCGCCGAGGCCGAGAACCACCGCGCCAGCAGCCACAATGCCACGCAGCGATAAGCGTGATTTTACAGTCATGTCATTCCTCCCAGAGGCCGCGGGGGCCTGTAAATCGGGAGCAGCCTGCCGGCTGCGTCCTCGCCCTACATAACAATCAGAGACTGCCCGGTTTCCCGCTGCAATCCTTGCCGGACGGCGCTCCGCATGCCACATGCGGATCCTCCCCATCCATTTGAAAGGCCATCATATCGTCGGGGCAATGCCTGTCAAACACTATATATAATCGTTGAATGGGCCAGAAATTATATATACTTTTGTTCCCGAGGAGGAGCAGAATTGCAGCATATGGTGGTGGATGACGCGGAGCCGCTGACGAAGACCGAAGCGGCCTATCATCAGCTTCGGCGCGACATTCTGGCGACACGGTTGATGCCGGGGGCGCCATTGCGGATCGCTGCGCTACGCAAGACCTATGGGTTTGGCTGGACGCCATTGCGCGAAGCGCTTTCGCGGCTCGAAGCCGAGCGGCTCGTTACTGCCGAAAGCAATCGCGGGTTTGCGGTTGCGCCCGTCTCGCGGGCAGAACTGGAAGACCTCTCCAAGGCCCGATTGGCCGTGGAAACCACGCTTCTGGAGGAATCCATACGCAAAGGCGGTACCGACTGGGAGGCTGCAGTCGTTACGGCACACTACCGCCTGTCGCGCTGTCAGATACCGGCAAAGGGGCTTTCCGATGATGCCCTGCACGACTGGGTGGAGAAGCACCAGGCTTTTCACGAGGCACTGCTTTCCGCAGCCGACGCGACCTGGCTGAAGCATTTTTACGCCCAGATATGGGGCCAGCTGTGCCGGCACCACATCTTCCTGACGGTGACGCCGACGCTTCGTGCCGCCGCAGGCGCGGAGGAAGGGTATGAAGCTGCCATTGAGGCGCTTGATGCGGCCATGTCCCTTGACCAGCACACGCAACTCATGGAGCTTGCTCTCGACCGCAATCTGGAGGGGGCGCTGGCACTGATGAAAGAGCATGTGGGGCTGACCGTTGACGTTTTCACACTTGCCGATCTGGATGGCATGAGCGCCGGAGCTGCCGGAAAGCAGGCATGAACGCAATCGGCAGGCGTGCCGCATCTGCGGGCGCAGCACTTTGCTTTTCTGGCGGAGCGGCGTGGGCCCACGCATCCGAGCGTGGCTATGTGCTGCTTCTGCCGACCGACTATTATCTCTTCGGTGGCATGCTTGCGGTTGCGCTGAGCTTTCTCGTTCTTGTCTTTCTTCCGGTTCAGGGCGTTGAACGGCTGCTGTCGCGCCGCATTTCGCTTCTTCCAACTCCTCTGGATGGGCGAGCCGTAACCAGCACTCTGTCCTTCCTCGCTCTGGCGGGTATCGTCTATGCGGGGTTTCAGGGCAGTCGTGATCCACTCTCCAACCCATTGCCGCTGGTGATCTGGACCCTGCTCTGGGTGGGTGTCACCGTCGCGCAGGGCCTGCTCGGCAATCTCTGGGCGTGGATCAATCCATGGTATGGGCCGTGGCGGATGCTCGTGCGTGCTGGTCTGCCTGAAGGCGGGATCCGGCCTCTACCAGCAGTGCTGGGGCGCTGGCCGGCCTGCCTCACCCTGTTCGGCTTCGCATGGTTCGAACTGGTGTATCTGGCGCCCGCCGATCCCGAGCGACTGGCGGTGGCGGTCTCGCTCTATTGGGGCTTCACTTTCGCGGGCATGGTCCTGTTTGGCCATGAAAGCTGGTGCACACGTGCGGAGTTCCTGTCGCTCTTTTTCGGTATGCTCTCGCGCCTCTCCCTGTTTGCCCTGAGCGGGGAGGGCAGGCGAAAGAGGCTGGTGCTCGGCCTGCCGGGCCACAAGCTTGGAGGCGCGGCGGCGCTGTCGCTTTCCGGTGTCGCCTTTCTGCTTCTGGCCTTGAGTTCGGTTTCCTTCGACGGGCTCAAACACACTTTCTTCTGGCTCGATCTTATCGGGATCAACCCGCTGGAATTCCCCGGTCGCTCGGCGGTGACCGGGGAGAGCTCGCTTGGGCTTGTCGTGATGTTCGGGCTTCTTTTCTCCGGTTTCATGGGCGCGGTCTGGCTTGGCTGCCGGCTGGCCGGAAAGCGGGGCGTGCGGAAGCTGGCGGGACTTCTCGCGTGGTCGATCATTCCCATCGCGCTTGCCTATCACTTTTCGCACTATCTGGTTGGGTTTACCATCAACAGCCAGTATGCGCTTGCGGCGCTCTCGGACCCGTTGATGCGTGGCTGGAACCTGTTCGGCACGGCAGGCATGCATGTTCAGGCGGGCGCTACGCTTGGCGCGCAATCGGCCTGGATCATCTGGAATGCGCAGGCCGTGGCGATCATCGGCGGGCATGTGCTGGCGGTGGTCCTGACGCATCTGATTGCCTATCGGCATTTTGGATCGGCACGGCTCGCGACCGTCAGCCAGATCCCGCTTGCTGTCCTGATGGTCGGCTATACGGTTTTTGGCCTCTGGCTGCTCTCCGCCCCCACCGCTGGCTGAAAACAGCGGATTGCTGGAATAAATTTTCTTGATACGCGTTTTGGCGCGCCCGCAATTCTGCTTTGAGTGGGTTCGTGGTAACTCTTTGTTTCTTCGTGTCTTTATCCCCCATTGCCAATTTCGCTGCAGCGCAAAATGGCTTAAAACACCGCTGTGTTTCCCTTGGGGCATGTCCTGTTGCCAAGGGAATGGATTGGTGATTTAGTTTGTACACAAGTGATTTTTCCGACGCTGGAAAATGCTTCCAACCGTTGGAAATGCTCGGTCAAACGATCACAACAATGGGGAACCGGCATGAGTGAAAATCGCAAGTCTCTGATTAATTTAAACGGCGGTCTGACGCGCAGGTCCGCGCTCAAGGGGTTGGGAGCAGCGGCGGGTCTGGTGGCTGCACCCGGCTTCGTGCGCTATGGCCAGGCGCAGTCTTCCGAACCCATCAAGATCGGTTTCCAGTGCCATCGCACCGGCATTGGCGCGGCCTATGGGCGTTGGTATGAGCGGGTGACGACGGCTGCTGCCAAGCGCATCAATGATGCCGGCGGTATCAATGGGCGTCCGCTCGAGATCATCATCGAGGATGATGGCACGGACCGAAGCGCGGCGCGGAAGTGGTCGAGAAATTCGCCAACCAGCACAAGGTCGATCTGGTCTATGGCACGCTGTTTTCCCACGTGGTGGTTGGCTCCGCGCCGGCGGCGGGCGAGCTGAAAATTCCCTACTACGTGGTGAGCGAGGGCTATCACGTGGCTTCGGGCAAGATGAACCGCTACTGCGTGCAGCCGGGCATCACCGATGTGAAGGCTCAGGCGCGCTCCATGGCGCCGTGGATCGCTGGCAATCTGGGCAAGAAGGTCACGCTGGTCTATCCGGACTATGCGTTCGGCCATGATCACCGAGATTTCTTCACCCCGGCCATCGAGGCGCAGGGCGGGCAGGTGGTGGCCAAGGTGCCGATCCCGCCGACTGAAACCTCGTTCACCCGCTATTTCCCGCAGATCCCGCGCGACACGGACCTGATCTACCATGTGATGGTGGGGCCGGCCGTGCTGACCTTTGTGAAGGAGATGGGCGAGTTCTTCGGCTCCGGTGGGCCGCAGCTCTTCGGCTTCATCGATTCGCTCGAGGCTGTCGACATGGGAAGCCCGGGGCTGGAATTCCTTGAGGGCAGCCATTTCTGGGAAGGCATGCCGCGCTATGCCCAGCCCGACCAGCCGGACTATGTGACCGCCTATCGCGAGGCCGCGGGCATTGACGAGAATGGCGCCAGCGTCAATGATGCCAAGGATGTGTCAACCGCTGCCCATATGTTTGGTTGCTGGGAGACCCTCAACATCATCAAGGCATCGATGGAAGCGTGCGATTACAAGGGGCCGGATGACCGCGCCGCGATGATCGAGGCCACCGAGGCGATGACCGAGATGGAGGCCGGGCCGGACCATCCGCAGGGCAAGAAGCTGTTTAACGGCAAGATCCACCAGGTCTTTGGCGAACAGAGCATTAGCCAGGTGAAGGACGGCAAGCTGGAAGTGGTGCATCGCACCTCCATCGAAGATGGAGCGTATGAGCCCGAGGCCGACTACACGGCAATGTCGTTCTGACAGGTTGCTAGGGGCGGCGCTCCGCCCTCACCCTTACCTCTCCCCGCAGGCGGGGAGAGGGGGATGTCAGCGTTGCGGCTTTCCCATGGGATGGCTCGGCGGCTCTCCTTCCGCTCCTTTCATGAAAGTGCATTTGTGAATGGCCTTCGGTCCGTATTTTCTCCTCGCTACGCTTGAAGGGCTGGTGACGGCGGCTGTTTTGTCGCTGATCGCGCTTGGCCTTTCGCTCGTCTTCGGTGTCATGCGCGTGGTGAATGTCGCCCATGGCGAATTCTACATGCTGGGGGCGGTGCTCGCCTGGTGGGTAGCCTCGCTTTTCGGCGGGCACCCGGCAATCGGTTTCATGGTGGCGCTGGTGCTGAGCCCGCTCGTCGTCGCCGCCATCGCCTTTGTTGCCGAGCGGCTGGTTTTAAGCCGGCTGAAATATGAGCCGGAGGCAACGATCGTTGCCACGATTGGCCTGCTCTACATCATCCAGCAGCTGGCACTGACATTTTACGGGCCCGAGGCGCGACCGGTGGAGGCGCCGTTCCATTATCGCATGCAACTGCCCTGGTTCGGCTATTCTGCCTACAAGCTGGCCGTGATCGGCTTTTCCATCATCATGATGCTGGCGACGTGGTTTGTGCTCACACGCACGAAGATCGGCCTTATCATGCGCGCGACCCAGTTCGACCGGGAGACGGCGCAGGCTTTTGGCATTCCGGTCGGGCGCGTCTATGCCGGTGTGTTCGCGCTGGGGGCGGGGCTGGCCGCCGTTGCCGCCGTGCTGATCGTGCCCATCCAGCAGGCGCATTACCTGATGGGACACGATCCGCTGTTACTCTCTTTCATCGTCGTGATCATCGGCGGGCTTGGCTCGTTGCGCGGTACGGTTTTGGCGGCGGTGCTGATCGGCCTGTCGGATGGCATCATCTCGATGTTCTTCTCGCCGACACTCGCCAAGATGCTGGCGACGCTGGCTGTCGCCATGATCCTCGTCTTCCGCCCGCAGGGCCTGTTCGGAGCGGCGGCACGATGACCAGACTGACCCCTTCGACAAAATCCATTGCGCTGCATGTGGGTGTGGTTCTGCTCCTTCTGGCGCTGAACTTTCTCCTGCCGGAATATCATCGCGGCGTGTTTGCGCGTGTTCTGGTGCTGGCGGTTTTCGCCATGGGCTACAATCTGGCGTTTGGCTATACGGGCCTGCTCAGCCTAGGTCATGCAATGTTCTTTGCCGCCGGGCTCTATGGAGCCGGGCTGACCATCTATCATTTGGAATGGAGCGTGTGGCCGGCCTTCGGCGCCGGGCTTGCCGCCGGCGTGGTGGTGGCGCTCGCTGTTGGCTTTCTGGCGCTGCGCACCACGGGCGTTGCGTTCATGATCGTGACGCTGATGTTCGCGCAGGTCTTCTACCTGATGACCCTTTATTTCACGACCTATACGCGCGGCGAGGAAGGGCTTGTTCTGCCGCAGGAGACGCGGGTTCTGGGCTTTCCCGGCGGGGTGCTCGACCTCTCCGATCCGTCGACGCGCTATCTCGTGGCGCTTTCGCTGTTTGCAATCGTTCTGGCTGCGATCCTGTTTCTGGTGCGCGCACCCTATGGCCGCTCTCTGATCGCCATCCGCGAAAACGAGGAGCGCATGCGCATGCTGGGCTATGACGTTTTCGCCAACAAGCTGATGGCGGTGGTGCTTTCGGGGCTTTTCTGCGCCGCATCGGGTGCGGCCTATGCCGTGCTTTTCGGCTATGTCGGATCAGGCTTTGCGGCAATCCAGTATTCCATCCTGCCGCTGCTGTGGGTGCTGGTCGGCGGGGCGGCGACAACGCTCGGGCCGCTCATCGGCACACTGTTCATGTTCTATGTTATCGATACGGCGTCGAGCTACACCACGGCGCATCTCATGGTGGTCGGTCTGGTGTTGATCGGCGTGATCCTGTTTTTCCCCAAAGGCATCATCGGTACGGTGCGTGAAAGGTGGTTGCCATGGCTGCCGTGAAGCCGCTTCTTGAGACCCATGGGCTTGGCCGCTCCTTCGGCGGGCTGCGGGCGGTTGATGGCGTGGATTTTTCGCTGCCGGAAGGCGAGACCCATGCGATCATCGGGCCGAACGGGGCCGGCAAGACGACCTTTGTGAGTCTGATCTGCGGGCGTGTTGCGCCCACCGATGGCCGCGTCGTCTTCGATGGGAAGGACATTTCGCTTATGCCCGCTCACAAGCGGGTGCGGGCGGGCATCGCCTACACGTTTCAGATCACCAGCGTGTTTGCCAATCTGACGGCCTTCGACAATGTGGCGCTGGCGGTGCAGCGGCAATTGATCGACGATCATGAGAGGGGGCTCTCTTCCCGCGCGCTGACCGAGCACGGCGTGGACGCGCTTCAGAAGGTCGGGCTAGGCGATCACGCCGACAAGGTGGCTGGCAATCTTTCCTATGGGCACCAGAGGCTTCTCGAAGTGGCGATGGGGCTGGCGCTCCGGCCGCGTCTTCTCATCCTCGATGAACCGACGCAGGGCCTTTCCGACAGCGAGATCGAAAATTTCATCGCGCTGGTGCGCCAGATCGGCGAGGAGGCGACGGTGCTTCTGATCGAACACAATATGGATGTGGTCATGGCGCTTGCCGAGCGCATCACGGTGATGGAACAGGGGCGCATTCTCGCGCAGGGCGCACCTGCCGAAATCCGCGCAAACCAGGCCGTCCAGCAGGCCTATCTCGGAGGTTGAGATGACGGCTGCCCTGACAATGGAAAATGTCGACAGCGCCTATGGCCATGTGCAGGTGCTGCGCGGCTTCGATCTGGAATTGCGGCAGGGCGAGGTGTTGTGCCTGCTTGGCCGCAATGGCGCGGGTAAGACGACCGCGCTGAAAACGATCATGGGACTGGTGCCTGCCACCGCCGGGCGCATCCTGCTTGGCGATGTGGAGTTGAACCGTCTTGCGCCGCATGAGGTGCCGAAGGCCGGTGTCGCCTATGTGCCGCAGGGGCGGCGGCTCTTTTCCGAGCTGACAGTGGGCGAAAACATCGAGATCGGCCTGATGACGCGCGGCAAGGGCGCTGCCACGCGCGACAGTGTGCTTGATCTCTTCCCTGTGTTGCGCGAGCGCCTGAAGCAGCGCTCCGGCACGCTCTCCGGCGGTGAGCAGCAAATGCTGGCCATGGCGCGGGCGCTCTGTCTGGAGCCGCAGGTGCTGCTTCTGGATGAGCCGACGGAAGGGCTGATGCCCTCCATGATCGCGCGCATTCGCGAGACAGTAGCGGGGCTGCGCGAGCGCGGGGTCTCCACCATACTCGTGGAGCAGCGGGTCGATGCGGTGCTGCCAGTGGCGGACCGGGTCGCGTTCATCGAGAACGGCCGCAACCGCGAGACGGTGGATGTCGAGCGGCTGCGGGAGGACCCCGAGATGGTGCACCGCTATGTGGGGGTAGGGTGACCGGGACGTTGGTGCCGGGCTCCTAACTCAGCAAGCCCATCACTCACGCGAGCGTCACACCCGCCTCATTCATCTTCGCAGTCATTGCTGCCAATGAGCCGTCGAGGTCGATGGCGCGGCAGGCATCCATGATGACGGTGGCCTCAAAACCCTGACGGCGCGCGTCGATGGCCGAATAGGCTACGCAGAAATCCGTGGCGAGGCCGGCAAGCGTCACTTTGGTGATGCCACGTTCGCGAAGATAGCCTGAAAGGCCGGTGGGCGTTTCGTGGTCGTTTTCGAAAAAGGCCGAATAGCTGTCGATCGCGCTGCGAAAACCCTTGCGGATGACAAGCTCCGCCTTGTCCCATGCCAGCCCTTCGTGGAACGCAGCGCCTTTGGTGCCTTGCACACAGTGATCAGGCCAAAGCGTCTGCGTGCCATAGGGCATTTCGATCGTCTCGAACGGGGCCTTTCTCTGATGCGAGGAGGCGAAGCTGGAATGGCCTTCCGGGTGCCAATCCTGGGTCAGGACCACATGGTCGAAGCGCCCGATCAGTCCGTTGATGACCGGAACCACTGCGTCGCCGTCTTCAACGGCAAGCGCTCCCCCGGGGCAGAAATCATTCTGCACATCGATCACGATCAGCGCCTCGTCGGCCATGCCCTGTCTCCCTTTTTGATGAAGTCGTCGCGAAGGTGGACCGAATGTTCTCCTTTGACAAGCGTGCTGAGGAGCGTATCATTCGTGTACAAACGAATTTGAGCCCAGCCGTCAGAGCATCAAGAAGGGCTTGGGAACAACATCGCAAGTGGCAGGCAGGCGCAGCATGGACTATGCCAGACCGACCGAACTGGAGGAAGCGCTCGGGCTCTTATGCACGAAGCGCTGGACCATACTTGCCGGGGGTACGGATTTTTACCCGGCACTCGGTGCGGGCCCGCTGAAAAGTGACGTGCTCGACATCAACGGATTATCGGCATTGAGCGGTGTTGAAGAGACCGAAACGCATTTCATGATCGGCGCGCGGACGAGCTGGAGTGCAGTGATTGCTGCGGGGCTGCCGCCTGCCTTCGATATGCTCAAACAGGCAGCCCGGGAGGTTGGCTCGGTGCAGATCCAGAACACGGGGACGGTTGCCGGAAACCTGTGCAACGCCTCACCGGCGGCAGATGGGGTTCCGCCGCTTCTGGCGCTGGATGCGGAGGTGGAATTGCGGTCGGCAAAAGGTGCGCGCCATCTGCCGCTATCGGCCTTTATTCTCGGCAATCGCAAGACCGCGCGGGCGGATGATGAACTTCTCACCGCTATCCGAGTGCCAAAACCCGCAACGCAGGGAGATTCGAGCTTCGTCAAACTGGGAGCGCGGCGCTATCTGGTGATTTCCATTGCCATGGCCGCTGCTCGGGTTGTGCCTGACGGGGGGCGTGTAGCGAAAGCCGCCATCAGTGTCGGTTCATGCTCCGCCGTGGCGCAGCGCCTGTCGGGGCTGGAATCGCGGCTTGAAGGTGTCGAACGATCTGAGATGCGCCGAACGGTGATGGACTACGCGTTCCCGGAGCTTTCGCCCATCGACGATGTGCGCGGCACTGCCGCCTATCGGCGCGAGGCGGCGCGGGAGATCGTGATCCGCGCGCTGGAGCAGGCTTGGCAGGGCGCGGAGCGCAGAGAGGTGGCGGCATGAGCGGGAAAAGCCTGTCCTTATCTCTGGAAGTGAATGGAAAGACCGTCGTGACGGAGGTCTCTCCGCTCCAGCGTCTTTCATCGGTTCTGCGTGATCAGCTCGGACTGACCGGCACCAAGGTCGGTTGTGACGCGGGCGATTGCGGGGCCTGTTCGGTGATGGTGGATGGTGCTGTGGTCTGCGCCTGCCTCGTGCCGGCCGCCGGTCTCTCGGGTAAGAGAGTGCGCACGGTGGAGGGGCTTTCAAATGGCAGCCTCTCGGCACTTCAGGAATCCTTCCTGCGCCACGGGGCGGCTCAGTGCGGCATCTGCACACCGGGTGTTCTGGTGAGCGCGGCGGCACTTCTGGAGCAGAACCCGACACCGTCTGAGACCGAGGTGCAGGATGCGCTGGGCGGTGTTCTGTGCCGCTGCACCGGCTATCGCAAGATCATCGAGGCGGTGATGAACGCCAACCGCTCGGTGGGCGTCGATGCCAGTATGGTGGAGCAGGGTCATGCGGTTGGCGCGTCGCCGATCAGGCTCGATGGCGAGAGCAAGGTGAATGGAACGGAGATTTTCGGCGCGGATGAGCGACCTGGCGATGCGCTGTCGGTCGCGGTTGTGCGGTCGCCGCATTGGCACGCCGATTTCGAGATCGGTGACACGGAGGCGTTCATCGCCGCGCATCCGGGCATTGTCGCGGTTTTTACGGCAGCCGATATTCCAGGCGAAAACCGGTTTGGCGTCATCCCGCCTTTCGCCGATCAGCCGGCGCTGGCCGAGGGCCGGGCGCGGTTTCGCGGCGAGGCGGTCGCGCTGATTGCGGGCGAGCGCGATGCAATCGAGGCACTCGACATGAACGCCTTTCCGATCCGCTGGCAGGAACTGCCCCATGCGCTGACGCCCGATGAGGCGCGGCGGGAAGGCTTTGCGGATCTGCATGAGGGGCGGGCGGGCAATGAGCTGACGCGAGGGTTCGTGGAATGCGGTGACCCGGAAGGCGCGCTTTCCGAAGCCTTTGTCTCGGTCTCCGGTGAGGTCGAGACCTCTTATGTGGAGCACGCCTATATCGAGCCGGAAGCGGGCTATGCGATGATGGATGGCGATATGCTGGTCATCAAGGCCTGCACGCAGGCGCCCTATATGGATCGCGACGACACGGCGAAGGTGCTCGGCGTGCCGCCGGAGAAGGTGCGCATCGTGCCACTCGCGACGGGCGGCGGCTTTGGTTCCAAGCTGGACGTCTCCTTGCAGCCGCTGGTGGGGCTGGTGGCGCTCAAGACCGGGAGACCGGCGGCGATTGTCTATACGCGGGGCGATTCCATGCGCTCCACCACCAAGCGGCACCCGGCAACAATGCGCGCTTCGATTTCGGCGGATGATCAGGGGCGCGTGAGCGGCATGGTTTTCGAAGGCGATTTCAACACCGGGGCCTATGCAAGCTGGGGGCCGACGGTTGCAAACCGCGTTCCGGTTCATGCCTCGGGGCCCTATCGCACGCCGCATTATCGCGCGACGGGGCGGGCGATCCACACCAATGGTCCGATTTCAGGTGCGTTTCGCGGGTTCGGTGTGCCGCAGGCGACGATCATGCAGGAAACGCTCTATGACCGGCTGGCGGAAAAGCTGGGACGCGACCGGCTGGAATTCCGCATCGAGAATGCGCTTGCCGATGGGGATCGCACCACTTGCGGGCAGGTGCTTTCCGGCGTGGGCATCCGTGAGTGTCTCGAGGCGCTAAAGCCGCACTGGGCGCGGGCTCAGGCCGAGGCGGATGAGGCCAATGCACGAGAGGGCAGGGTGCGGCGGGGCATCGGTGTCGCGTCGTGCTGGTATGGCTGCGGCAACACCGCGCTGCCGAACCCTTCGACCATTCGTGTGGGAATCACGGCTTCCGGTGCGGTGATGCTGCATCAGGGCGCGGTGGATATCGGGCAGGGCTCCAACACGGTGGTGACGCAGATCTGCGCCGATGCAAGCGGCCTGCCGCTCTCGGCGTTCCAGCTTGTGGGCGGCGATACGGGTGTCACGCCGGATGCCGGCAAGACATCGGCTTCGCGCCAGACCTATGTGACGGGCAAGGCTGCCGAAAAGGCGGGACGTGCTCTGCGGGAAAAGATCCTGCGCTTTGCCAATGTGTCGGATGGGGCGAAGACTGCGCTGGAGGATGGCGCGCTGGTGATCAGCGAGGGGACGGAGCGCCGGCGCTTGGCGCTTTCCGATATTGAGGCCGATGCGCATGGTTATGTGTTTTCGGCGGAAGAGACCTACGATCCGCCCACGACGGCGCTGGACGAGAAGGGGCAGGGTGTTCCCTATGCCGTTTATGGCTATGGCGCGCAGCTTGTGGAGCTCGAAGTCGACACCACGCTTGGCACGGTGCGGCTTCTGAAGATCACCGCGGCGCATGATGTCGGCCGTGCCATCAATCCGCTTCTCGTGGAAGGGCAGATCGAGGGTGGTATCGCCCAGGGCATAGGCCTTGCGCTGATGGAGGAATATGTGCCGGGGCGCACGGAAAACCTGCATGATTATCTGATCCCCACCATTGGCGATGTGCCGCCGGTCGAAACCATTCTGGTGGAGGTGCCTGATCCGGAAGGGCCCTTTGGCGCCAAGGGGCTGGGCGAACATGTGCTGATCCCCACCGCGCCGGCGATCCTCAATGCGATCCGCCATGCGGTTGGCGTGGAAGTTACGAAAGTGCCGGCTACGCCGAGCCGTATTCTGGCGGCGATCCGGGCACGGGAGAACGGGTGATGAACGAGCTCACCGAGCGTTTTGAGGTCACGCCGCCGAAGAAGCCTTCGGGCGAAAAGCTGCGCTGCGATGCCTGCCCGGTGATGTGCTATATCGCCGAGGGGCGCACGGGTGCCTGCGATCGCTATGGCAATTTCGGCGGGCGCATTACCCGATGTGATCCGGTGACGATCCTTGAACATGCCGCCGAGGAGGGGGATGCGGTTGTTCCCTTTGAAGGGGAAGTGCCGTGGGATGGTGAATTGGTCAACACGAAGCGCCGCTTCGTGAGCGCGGTGGGCGCGGGAACCACCTATCCGGACTACAAGCCTGCCCCCTTCATCGTTTCGCAGAAGGTGGAGGGTGTCGACCTCGTCACGGTGGTGACGGAGGGCATCTTCTCCTATTGCGGCGTGAAGGTGAAGATCGACACGGACCGGCATCTGGGGCCCGAAGCGGCCACCGTGCGGGCGAATGGTGAAGCGGTCGGCCATGTGACCACCGCCGAATATGGCAGCCAGATGCTCTCGCTCGGCGGGGTGCATCACCTGACCGGCGGATCGAAGGCGGAGGGTCGCGTCACGTGCCAGGCGATGCTCGATCTGTGCAACAAGAAGCCGGTGGAACTGACCATTGACGGGGGCGCGAGCGTTGTCGTGCAGGCCGGTCAGCCGCCGGTGATCGACGGAACGCGTGAAGAGCGCATGCGGGTGGGCTGCGGCTCGGCCACCATCGGCATGTTCGCGACGCAGTGGAAGGGGCTCGTGGACGAGGTCGTTGTGGTCGATGACCACATTACAGGTGTCGTCTCCGAGCATCAGGCGGGCAAGGTGATTGGCTGGGAGGATACCGGCATCAAGATCATTGGCCGCCGTTCCACGCCGGGGCGTTATTTCAAAGTGTCCGACCCGGGGCTCGGATGGGGCGGGACGACCATTGACGATCCGCTCGATATTCTCGGTCCCTTCAATGAGAAGAAGGGCGCGCGGCCGGGGCTCTCCCTGCTCATGGTTTCAACCACGGGCGAGCAGTTTGCCTATTACGAGCTTGATGAGGCGCTTCAGCCGGTCAAGAAGCCCTTTCCGGACCGGTTGCGCAAATCGGTCGATCTGATCGAGCAGAACTGCGAGCCGGCGCTGTGCACCGTGCTTTTCATGGGTGGAGCAGGTGGCAGCCTGCGCGCCGGCGTGACGGAGAACCCGGTCAATCTGACGCGCTCCGTTCAGGGGCTCAAGACCTATGTCACGGTTGGTGGAGCGCCAGTCTATGTGTGGCCGGGTGGCGGCATCACCATCATGGTGGATGTGATGCGCACGCCGGAAAACGCCTTTGGCTATGTGCCGACGCCGGCGCTGGTCGCGCCCATAGAATTCACGCTCAGGCGGGAGGATTATGTGCTGCTCGGCGGCTATGCGGATGAAATCCGCAGCGTCAAGGACGTGCTGGAAAAGGGTGGCGAATATTTCAACCCGCGTGAGGCGCGGGGGGCTGTGGTTTCCAATCCCTGGCCACCGCTTCAGCAATTGCGCCGGAAACCGAAGCGATGAGTGGTGCGACCGCCAGCTGGCTTGCCGATGGCGGGCGCCTGCATCTGAACCATGGGCCCATCGACCTGATCGTCGAGGCTTTTGGCGAGGAGCGGGAGCGGTTTTTGGCCTATCGGCAGGCCGTGGCGCGGTTTGAGACGATCCTTGAAGAGCTGGTGGCGGAACTGCCCGCACTGCGTAGCCCTGCCGGTGCGAGGGCCCGGCGCTTCTCCGGCTCCACCGCGCAGCGCATGGAAGAGGCGGTGCATGCGCATCTGCCTGCTTTCGTTACGCCCATGGCGGCAGTGGCCGGCAGTGTGGCCGATGAAGTTCTTGCGGCACTTGTGAAAGACCGCGCGATAACGCGTGCCTATGTGAACAATGGCGGCGACATTGCCATCCATTTGGCGGATGGCGAGAGCTTGGACATTGCCATCGCCGGCACGGGCCATGGCCTCGCGGACAGGATTTCGTTGAGCACGGCCGATCCGGTTCGCGGCATTGCGACCAGTGGCTGGCGCGGTCGCAGTCATTCGCTCGGCATCGCTGATGCGGTGACGGTTCTTGCCTGCTCGGCGGCGGCGGCAGACGTGGCGGCGACGCTGATCGCCAATGACATAGATCTGCCGGGGCATCCGGCCGTGAAGCGTGTCCCTGCAAACGAGATTGATCCGGACAGCGATCTGCGCGGTCGTCTAGTGACGCAGGCGGTGGGGTGCCTTTCCGATCCTGATGTCGCGCGCGCGCTTGAAAACGGGCTTTCCACCGCGTGGGCGATGCGGGAGCGCGGTCTCATCGAGGCGGCTGCCCTGTTCCTGCGTGGTGAAACACGCGAATGCGGCACCATTTCTCTGGGGAAGCTGGCGTATACCGCTGTGCCGGCTGTTCCATCTCATTCACATGCACAAAAAGGTCTTACCCATGCCTGAGTTCGCCCTGCGCAAGATCGCGCTTGTTACCGAAGAGATATTTCACGAAGGCGGGCCGGTTCCGTCGATGCCGCGCCGCCGTGCCGCCGCACTTGCGCTGGTCAAAAACCCCTTCGCCGGTGGATACGCGAAAGAGCTTGAAAGCGCGATGGAGGATTTGAAACCGCTCGGTATCGACATGGCCGACCGGCTCGTTGCTGCGCTCGGGGGGGATATCTCGGTGATCGACGGGTTCGGCAAGGGTGCCATTGTCGGCACGGATGGGGAGCTTGAACATGGCGCACTCTGGCATGTGCCGGGTGGCTATGCGATGCGCAAGCGGCTGGGCGATTCGAAAGCGATCGTGCCTTCTTCGAAAAAGGTCGGCGCGTTTGGCGCGCGCATCGACATTCCGCTCGGGCACATCAACGCAGCTATGTGCGCAGCCATTTCGATGCGATGGAAGTGGGGATGCCGGATGGCCCGCGCCCGGACGAGATCCTGTTTGTGCTTGCCATGGCCTGCGGACCGCGTATCCATGCGCGCATGGGCGGCTTGAAAGCCGAAGACGTGAAAGGCGAGGACGGTCTCAGATGAGTGCGGAACACGGCAGGCTCAGGGTTCTGGCTGGCGGCAAGTCCGCCGATGCCTATGATCTGAGCGAGCAGGTTGGCTTTGTACTGCGCAAGGCCAACCAGCGCCATCTGGCGATTTTCGCTTCCCGCATCAGCATCTTACGCCGCCGCAGTTTGCGGCTCTTGCCAAGCTGCATGAGGTGGGCGCTACCTCGCAGAACCAGCTTGGCCAGCTTGTGGCCATGGATGCGGCGACGATCAAAGGGGTGATCGACCGGTTGAAGGCGCGTGACCTGGTGGTGCTAGAGCCCCATGGGCGTGACCGGCGGAGGCTTGTCGTGAGCCTAAGCGACGAAGGCAGGAATCTGATTGAAACGCTGCTTCCGGATGCGCTGGAGGTGAGCGAGGAAACGCTCGCGCCCCTCACGCCGCGCGAGACCGCAACCTTCCTGCGCCTTCTAGCGAAGCTGGCCGAAGGATAACTACTGCCGCTGGTTAAGGGCCGGGCCGGGGCGCAGCAGGGCCAGAAGCGCGCCATAGGGTGCCAGCATGGCAAGGCCGATCAGTATCTTCACCACAAAATCGCCGAGCGCCAGCGAAAGCCAGAGCGGTGCCTCCATGCCTGTGCCGAACAGCGATACGGGGAAGGCAAGCGAGCCATCCTGCAGGCCGAAGGCCGTGTCGAGAAAGGCGAAGCGGGCAGCAAAGGCCAGCGAGAAGAAGAGCAACGTGTCGAGCACGGAGCCGATCAGCGTCGAGATCAGCGGTGCGCGCCACCAGGCGCGGCCGCGAAGCCGGTCGAACACGGCCACGTCCAGCAGTTGCGCAAAGAGAAACGCGGCGCCGGAGGCGATGGCAATGCGCGGGCTTGCGAGCCATACCGAGAGCACCACTGCAAGCAGGAAGCCGGAGAGCACGACGCGCCGGGCGGCACCGGGGCCAAAGCGGCGGTTCGTCAGATCGTTGACGAGAAACGCTACGGGATAGGTAAACGCACCCCAGGTCAACAGATCGCCGAGACCGAAATGCTGAAACGGATACTGGACGAGAAAATTGGAGGCGGTGACGATGAACGCCATGGCGGCCATAAACGGCCAGATCGCATAAAGACGATTCATTTTTTTATCCTGGGTGATGGAACCAGAAAGCCCGCCATCAGCGCATTGTCAGTCAGGCAGAAGCCCATTCCCGAACTGCGCGGCCATGGCGGGCCGATGAATTTTATTGCCGGGCCGCAGCCATGCTGCGGCAGATGCCTCAGGCCGCGGCTTGCTCAGCGATCTTCTTCTCGACCTGCTTCTTGAGCAGACGAGCGCGCTGGGAAAGCTCGTTGCTTTCGCCTTGACGAGAAACGCGTCGAGACCGCCGCGGTGCTCAACCGTGCGCAGGGCATTGGCGGAAACGCGCAGGCGCACGTTCTGGCCGAGAGCCTCGGACTGAAGCGTTACATGGCACAGATTGGGCAGAAAGCGACGACGCGTCTTGTTGTTCGCGTGGCTCACATTGTTGCCGGTCATTACGGCTTTGCCGGTCAGTTCGCAGGCGCGGGACATTTTTCAAACCTTCATCGTCTTGGCCCGTCCATACCCAACTGCCGCACCTGAAACTGGCGGCGCGCGGTCGGTTGTTGGCGGCCTTATGGAAAAAGTTGCCGTTCCATAGAGATATTTGGCGTGTGGGTCAAGCACCCTGCGACGCGGTTCGGACAATCTCCATGGCCCTTTTCCAAAGATTTGCCTTATTATTCTTCTTTAGACAAGGGGAGGGACGCGCCGGCTTGCCGGCATGCTGGAGGGCACGGCTCGTGATGCGGTGTGCAGCTACTCGTTTTTCTCTCGCAATCGCCCTGCTGGCTTTGGCGGGAAGTGCCCGCGCGGAGAGCGAGACCCATCGCTTTCGCTACAGTGCGTCGCTGTTTGGCATTCCCATTGGAAAGGCAGATTTCACAAGCCGGCTCGAAGAGAGCCGCTTCGAGGTGTCGGGCCGCTTTGCGAGCGCGGGTGTGGCCCGTCTTTTTGACAGGACAGATGGGACCGTGAGTTCCAAAGGCCGGCTTTCCGGGAGGTCTGTTGTGCCGTCTTCCTACGAGCTGGCCTATGTCAGCGGCGAGAAACGGGAGACGACGTCAATCCGCTACAGCAAGGGGCAGGTTGTCAAAACGGTCATAACCCCGAAGCCGAAGAAACGCGGCAAGGACTGGATCGCCGTGTCGAAAGAGGACCTGGCCGGTGCTCTCGATCCCCTGTCCGCGCTCCTCTCGCCGGCGCAGAATGCGGCGGATGTCTGCAATCGCCGGTTCAGGGTTTTCGACGGTGAGATGCGGGCTGACATCGTGTTTTCGCCGGCTGCGAAGGGCGAACACATTGGCAGGGACCTTGTCACCTGCAAGGCGCGTTTCATTCCGGTGTCGGGTTATCGAAAGGGGCGTTCCACAATCGCTTTCCTGCGGGACAGGGCTCGTATATTGGTTGCTTTCAAACCGCTTGGCACGCGTGGTCATCACACGCCCGTTCAGGCGCGGATCGGAACCAAGATTGGCACGGTCCATATTGAGGGCCGGCCGGTCGATTGAGGCGCTTCGCCCGGGGAGGGGACTTTGGCACGTGCCACGCTGATCGGCTTTACGGCTGTCATCATGTGGGCGCTTCTGGCGCTTTTTACCGCTGGTTCAGGAGCGGTCCCGCCATTTCTTCTGTCTGCCCTTTCCTTTTCGGTGGCGACGCTGATTGGCCTCGTCATGCGGATTGCAGCGCCACCAGCCGGGCCAGCGGAGCCTGTTCCGCCTGTGGTCTGGCTCATCGGTATCGCCGGGCTTTTCGGTTATCACTTCTTCTACTTCACGGCACTGCGCAATGCGCCGGCGGTGGAAGCGAGCCTGATCGCCTATCTCTGGCCTCTGCTGATCGTGCTGGGCTCCGCGCTAATGCCGGGAGAAAGGCTCGGCTGGCACCACATTGCGGGCGCGCTTCTGGGGCTCGCCGGAACGGCGCTGATCATCACCAAGGGTGGCGGGTTCAGTTTTGAAAGCCGCTATGCACTGGGCTACGCGGCGGCGGGAGCCTGTGCCCTGTTCTGGTCCGGCTATTCGCTTCTGTCGCGGCGGTTTCAGGCCGTGCCAACCAGCATTGTCACCTGGTTCTGCGCGGCAACGGCGATCCTTTCAGCGCTTTGCCATGTGGGACTGGAAGAGACGGTGTGGCCGGTCTCCACGACTGAATGGCTCAACGTGCTCGGCCTCGGTCTCATGCCGGTTGGTGCGGCGTTCTATGCCTGGGATTACGGGGTCAAGCGCGGCAACATTCAGGTTCTGGGTGCAGCAAGCTACGCCGCGCCGCTCCTTTCGACGCTGATCCTGATTGCCGCCGGTGCTGCCGAGCCGACAGCAAACATCATCGCTGCCTGTCTCCTGATCACATTCGGTGCGGCACTTGCGGCGAAGAACATGATCCTGAGGCCGCGCAGGCGTGAGGCAGACGCGGCATCATAGAATCAGGAAATATCCTTGCGCTTCCTGATTTCGGTGAAGACGGCCTCGTCGCTCGCGTCTTCCATGCCGAGATTGCGGCGGATTACCGGGTCGTGCCAGCGCAGGAACGGGTTGGTGGCCATCTCCCTGCCGACGGTGGTCGGCAGTGTGGGCCTGCCTTCGCTACGAAGACGGGAGATTTCCTTTGCGCGCTCCCTGAGCGCCGAGTTGGTCGGGTCAACGGTCAGGGCGAAGCGGGCATTGGTTTCCGTATATTCATGGCCGCAATAGACGATCGTTTCCAGGGGGAGTGCGGCGAGCTTCTTCAGTGAAGCGAGCATGACGGGCGGTTTGCACTCGAAAAGGCGGCCGCAGCCGAGTGCAAACAGCGTGTCGGCAGTGAACACGATCCCAGCTTCGGCGAAGTGATAACTCACATGCCCGGCCGTATGCCCCGGTGTCTCGATCACCGTCGCGCCCTGTTTTCCGACCGAAACCGTGTCGCCTTCGCTCACCGTGCGATCTATGCCGGGAATGCGATCGGCTTCCGCCGCCGGACCCGTGATGGTGAGGCCAAAGCGCTCCTTGAGGGCGAGGTTCGCCTCCACATGGTCCGGGTGGTGATGGGTGGTGAGGATCATTGTCGGGCGCCAGCCGGTGCGCTCGACGGCGGACAGGATGGCGCGTTCTTCCGGCGCGTCGATGAGGGCTGTCTCGCCCGTCTCCGTGTCATGGACCAGAATGCCGAAATTGTCGCTCCGGCACATAAACTGCTCGATCTTCAAGGCCATGAATCTCTCCGTTGTCGGCTGGACGATAGGGCGAGGGCGGCGGCTTGTCACGCCGGGTGCGACAATTCTTGCCGGTGTCGTGGAAGGGGGGTACCGTCACAGCCATGATTTCGGACATTGTTGCGCTTCGCGCCTTCTATTCATCCCTGCTTGGTCGCCTGGCCGAGCGCTCCCTTGCGATGGCGCTGTCGTCCATCTGGTCGAAGAGCACCAGCGAACGTCTGGTGGGCCTTGGCTATACATTGCCCTGGCTCGACCGTTTCGGCGCAGATGCGGAGCGTGCATTTGCCTTCATGCCGGCCATGCAGGGGGCGGTGCCGTGGCCGGCGGGGCAAGCCTCAACCACAGCACTGGTGTTCGAGGAGGAACTGCCACTCCCCGACTCCTCCGTGGATCGGGTTCTCATGGTTCATGCGCTGGAGCACACGGAGAATCCGCAGCAGGCGCTGCTGGAGATATGGCGTGTTCTTGCGCCCGGTGGCCGCCTTGTGATCGCAGTGCCGAATCGGCGCGGCATGTGGGCGCGTTTCGAAAACACCCCCTTCGGCACCGGTCGGCCCTATTCCCGCACGCAGCTGGCCGAGGCGCTGCGCGAAGCGAACTTTACCGCGACGGCCTGGGGCGACGCCCTGCATTTTCCACCCTCCGAGCGGCGCTTTGTCCTGCGGCTTCATCAATTGCTGGAACAGGCCGGACGGCGCTTCTGGCCGATTTTCGCCGGCGTTCTGGTGGTGGAGGCTGAAAAGCGTCTCTACCAGGGGCTGCCGGTGACAGCCCGCGCATCGCGTCGTGTCTTCGTGCCGGTGCTTTCACCGCAGGGCGCAACGCGCGTCGGCGCCCTCAGGCGCAATCAGGAAAGGGAGTGCTGATCAATGGCGATGGATACCCGGATTACCGAACTTTTTGACATTGAACTTCCGATCCTGCTTGCGCCGATGGCGGGGTCTGCCGGATCGGAGCTCGCGATTGCGGTCTGTGAGGCAGGCGGGCTCGGCTCGCTGCCCTGCGCTCTGCTCACGCCGGAAAAAATCCGCACGGAAATGGGCATTATACGTCAGCGCACCGACAGGCCGGTCAATCTGAATTTCTTCTGCCATGTGCCACCCACGCCCGATGCGGAGCGGGAAGCGGCGTGGCGTGAGCGCCTGCAGCCCTATTATTCCGAGTTTGGAATCGATCCGGATGCCGCACCTCCCGGGGCTGGGCGCAATCCTTTCAACGAAGAAAGCTGTGCCATCGTGGAAGAATTCCGACCGGAGGTGGTGAGCTTCCATTTTGGCCTGCCGGACGCTGTGCTGATGCAGCGCGTTCGTTCGACCGGCGCGAAGATCATTGCTTCCGCCACGACCGTCGCCGAGGCGCGCTTTCTCGAAGAGAATGGCTGCCACGCGATCATCGCCCAGGGGGCGGAAGCAGGCGGGCATCGAGGCGTATTTCTCGAACCGGACATCGCCACACAGCCCGGCACACTGGCGCTGGTGCCGCAGGTGGTTGATGCGGTCTCCGTGCCGGTCATTGCTGCGGGCGGAATCTCGGATGGCCGCGCGGTTGCCGCGTGTTTCATGCTTGGGGCATCCGCCGTTCAGGTCGGGACGGCCTATCTGCAATCGCCGGAAGCGCTCACCAGCCCCGGCCACCGCGATGCGCTTGCGCTTGCGCGCGATGACCGCACGGTTCTGACCAATGTCTTCACGGGCCGGCCTGCCCGCGGTCTCCTGAACCGCTTCGTCAGTGAGGTGGGTCCGGTGAGCGACAGGCTCCAGCGTTTCCGCTGGCCACAGCGGCGGTGGGGCCACTGCGTGCCGCTGCCGAGAAGGCGGGGGTGAGCGATTTTTCGCCGCTCTGGGCGGGTCAGGCAGCACCGCTCGCCGTTCCGATGCCGGCGGGCGAACTGACCGCCAAACTGGCCCGTGATGCCGAAACGCTTCTTCGAGGATAGCGTTTACCTCAGGGGTAATTGGTTTCATTCGGAAGGCGCTGCAATGTGCTCTCAAACAGTGTTTGAGAGAAGGACTTCGCACATGCCAGCTACGCCATCGGTCATCTTCGCAATGTCGTCATGGGTCCGGCCATCGTCGAATATCTGGAGCGTATCGATGAATCGCTCGAGCCGTTCGGCGGGCATTTCATCATCCACGGTGCGCTGCCGGACGTGAAGGAAGGAAACTGGGAGGGCGACCTGATCGTGATCGCCTTTCCAGACCGCGGGAAGGCTGATGCCTGGTATGCCTCTCCGGCTTATCAGGCCATCAAGACCCTGCGCAGCGACAACTCAGACGGCCAGATCCTGTTGATCGACGGTGTCGACGCCGACCATAGGGCAAGCGATATTCTGTCTGCAGCATGAGGGCGGCGAAGCTTGTCTTACCCGAACACCTCAGAACTTCATCTTGAAGCCACCGGAGATTGTGACGGTGCGGAACTCGAGACCGCCACCATCCTGAAATGCCCCAACCGGCGCGCCGGAAGCGATTTCGGAAATCCGCACATCGCCGATTTTATGGAAATGTTGCTCGAAATTTCCGGCGACAAACAGATTGGCGTTTTTGGTGAGGTTATATTCTACCCGCCCGGAGAGAGAAACGAACGGCAGGGTGCCAAAATCACCGTTGAAACGCACGTCGCGCGACCAGTGGTGGTCTTCATCCTCGACTTTGAAGTTGAGGCCCCCGCGCGCCTGGAGGGAGAAGGTCCAGCCTTTGTGCCTTGCGGTGGCTTCTGCCCCCAGGAAGACGCCCGGAAATTTCTGCTGATAGGAGATGCCACGCTCACTGTCGCGGAAGTTTCCTATATCGTCACGGAAGCCATTTTCGCTATAGACAAATGAACCGCCGAAAGTAGTCCATTTGACGTCTGTATATTTGAAACCACCATGCAGATTGAGGGTCAGCGAATCCCTGATCTCAAAATCACGCCCGAGTGCGATATCGCCGGTGAAATAATGGTTTAGCTCCGTGTCGGGGTGAATCGAGCGATCGCTCCAGTCGTTGAAGGCATAGCTGGGCGATGCATCGAGCCAGTCATAGTCCTCCATTCGGCTTTTCCCGGATATGCCCACTGTCGCGCTTGCCGCCAGCGTCCACGGGCCGGCAAAACGCGCATGCAAACTCCCAGTCAGAACGGGCGCCTCGCTCTCCCAGAAAAGCGCGCTGACGCGATTTCCAGCAGAGTCGTACACGATCTCTTTAGCCCGGAGAAATGTGTAGCCCACGCCTCCGATGAAGGTGACTTCACGGTCGCGCGATGCCAACTCTAACTTGTTTGGGACCAAGAGGTCGGCTGCAGGCGCCAACGTGGGCAGAACTGAAAACAAAAATATCGCTGAAATAAAAGACTTGCGCATCGTTTGGAGTCCACTGTCAAAATTAAGAGCCGCTAAAGAAATGTAAATAAAGGCACTTCAATATATTTTTTAATGTAATTTTGTTTTATGAAATAATAAGTTGTATTATGAGCCGTATCTCCTTTCTCCCCGAAATCGTTTTGGGGCATTTGCCAATCAGCTTGGCTGAAGGCGAGATCGCGCGGAGGCTAGAGTACCCGCATCTGTGCGGACGTCAGGTGATTCCACCTGACTGCAAAATGCCCTAGCGCCGGCCGATTTCTTCCAGATCATAGGGCGTGGACTGGTACACCTGGTTGATCCAGTTGCCGAAGAGCAGATGCGCATGGGAACGCCAGCGGTTGAGAGGCGGGCGGCTGGGATCGTTGTCCGGGTAGTAGCCATGCGGTATGGCAACCTCGGTCCCCGTTGCAACATCGCGGTCATACTCCTCCTTGAGCGAGGTGGAATCGTATTCGATGTGGTTGAACATGTAGAGCCGGTTGCCTGTCTCTTCCGTCAGGAGGCAGGGGCCGGTTACGTCCGATTCCATGAGCACCTGGAGGCCTTTGTCGGCGGGAATGTCGGCAGAGCGGACCTCGGTCCAGCGCGAGACGGGGATGGCGAAATCGTCCGAGAAGCCGGCGAGGAAGGGAGAGGCGGGTGCATTGTTGCGGTGCCTGAAGACGCCAAAAGCCTTCTTCTCGAGCGTGTATTTGGGAACGCGGTGGAAATGCCAGGCAGCCGCCATCGCACCCCAGCAGATATAAAAGGATGAGTGGACGTTGGTCAGTGTCCAGTCCAGAATCTGCTCCAGTTCCTTCCAGTAGGTGACGTCCTCGAACGGGAGAAGCTCAATCGGCGCACCGGTGATGATGAAGCCGTCGAACTTGCGGTCACGCACTTCCTCCCAGGTCTGGTAGAAGGATATCAGGTGTTCTTCCGGCGTGTTCTTGGCACGGTGGTTGCCGATGCGCACGAGGGTCAGTTCCACTTGAAGGGGCGAAGCGCCGATCAGCCGGGCAAATTGTGTCTCGGTGCGGATTTTGTTGGGCATGAGGTTGAGGAGCCCGATCTGTAGCGGGCGGACGTCCTGCCGCAGCGCTGTCTGCTCGTCCATCACGGACACACCTTCACGCACGAGAACATCGCGGGCGGGAAGCTGGTCGGGGATCTTGATCGGCATTGTTTTGCTCCAACAAAAAAGACCGGTGGCGAAATCGCGACCGGTCTCAGCAAATTCTGCTTCGCTCGGCCTTTTAGCGAATTGTTTTACGTGGCTGCAAGCCGACCGGCCAAATCACCACGAGTGAAGGTCTTTATTTAGGATGGTGTTTTCTTTGCGTCAATCGCTGTCATGGGCTAAAGCAACGGACGGATTTTCTCCGCAGGTCGAGGATCCGACTAACCGTTTCCCAAAAACAGGACCATTCAATGAGCACGTCCGTCCGTCCCGAACCGAAGCCCGGTGTCATGGATATCGCCGCCTATGTGCCCGGCCGCGAGAGCGCGCCAGGTGCGACGAAGGTGTGGAAGCTCTCCTCGAACGAATCTCCGCTCGGGCCCTCGCCCGCGGCTGTCGAGGCGATTTCCAAAGCGATGGGGCATCTGGAGCTTTATCCGGACGGATCGGCAACCAAACTGCGCGATGCCATTGCGGAGACGCATGGGCTGAACCCGGCCAATATTCTTTGCTCCAACGGGTCCGATGAGCTTCTTGGCCTGCTCGCGCAGACCTATATCAAGCCCGGCGACGAGGCGATTTTCACCGAGCACGGGTTTCTTGTCTACCGCATCCAGACGCTGGCGGCCGGTGGCACGCCGGTGGTGGTGAAGGAAGACAAGGAGCGCGCGGATGTCGACGCAATCCTTGCGGCGGTGACGGAAAAGACGCGCATCGTGTTCCTTGCTAACCCGAACAACCCGACTGGCACTTACATTCCGGTGGACGAAGTGCGCCGCCTGCAAGCAGGCCTGCCGAAGACGGCGCTTCTGGTTCTGGATGCTGCCTATGCCGAATATGTGCGCCGCAACGACTACGAATCCGGCATCGAACTCGTCTCTTCGAGCGAAAACGTCGTGATGACGCGGACCTTCTCCAAAATCCACGGCATGGCGGCGCTGCGCATCGGCTGGATGTATGCACCGGCGCATGTGGTGGATGCGGTGAACCGCGTGCGCGGTCCCTTCAATGTCAATGCGCTGGCCATCGAGGCGGGTGCGGCGGCGATCCGCGACAAGGCGCATGTGGAACGGGCCGTTGCGTACAACGAGACCTGGAGTGCCTGGCTGGTCGAGGAGCTTGGCAAGCTCGGCCTGAGGGTCACGCCCAGCGTTGGCAATTTCCTGCTGATCCATTTTCCCGAGAATGGCGGCAAGTCGGCAGCGGATGCGGACGCCTTCCTTGGGACGCGCGGTTATGTGCTGCGCCGGGTTGTGCCCTATGGCTTCCCCAACGCGCTGCGTCTGACTGTCGGCCCCGAAGAGGCCAATCGCGGCGTCGTTGCCGCGCTCAAGGAATTCATGGAAAGCTGAGTTGTGCCTGAACCACTTTTTGACAAGGTCGCGCTGGTCGGCATCGGCCTGATCGGTTCGTCGCTTGCGCGGGCCGTCAGGCATGGCGGTCTTGCGACCACCATTGCCATTTCAAGTCGCAGTGAGAAGACGCTGGCCAGAGCCCGCGAACTTGGGCTGGGCGATGTCTACGAGCAGGATGCGGCCGAAGCTGTGCGGGACGCCGATCTGGTTATCGTCTCGGTTCCCGTCGGTGCCTCGGGCGCGGTCGCAAAGGCCATCGCTGCAGGGTTGAAACCTGGGGCGATTGTCACGGATGTCGGCTCGACCAAGGCGTCGGTGATTGCGCAGATGCAACCGCATCTGCCTGACAGCGTGCATTTCATCCCGGGGCACCCGATCGCGGGTACCGAAGATTCCGGTCCGGATGCCGGTTTTGCGGATCTGTTCGAGGGGCGCTGGTGCATTCTCACGCCGCTGCCGGATACGGATGTGGACGCGCTGGCGCGTCTGTCAGCCTTCTGGGAAGGCTGTGGCGCGATGGTGGACCGGATGGATCCTGAACATCATGACATGGTGCTGGCCATCGTTTCGCATCTGCCGCATATCATCGCCTACAACATCGTGGGTACGGCGGACGATCTGGAGGCGGTCACGAAGTCGGAAGTCATCAAATACTCGGCCTCCGGTTTCCGCGATTTCACACGTCTGGCAGCCTCCGACCCGACAATGTGGCGCGATGTGTGCCTGCACAACAGCGATGCGATCCTGGAGATGCTGGCCCGCTTTTCCGAAGACCTCTCCGCTCTCCAGCGTGCAATCCGGTGGGGCGACGGGGAGAAGCTCTTTGAAATGTTCACCCGGACACGGGCGATCCGGCGGTCCATCATCGAGGCAGGTCAGGATATCGACGTGCCGGACTTTGGCCGACACGCGCTGGCGCACCCCGAAAAGCCGTAAGCCTCATCTTACGGGCGGAATGCTCCCGAGTGGCAGGAAGCCGACGAAGACGCGACCCTGGCGGATGTTCACCGGCAGGGTCGGTGCCGCACCGAGATTGGCGAGCCCGGCCGTGATCCCGGCGATCTCATCGCGCTTGTCAGGCACGATCTGGCCAACAAGCTGCGCGATTCTCTGAGGTTCGTTGACTGTCACGCGCAGTTCTGCATCGATCAGGCCGTTTTCGGCTATCCTGATCGGCCCCTTGACGGTGAGGCCCGCATTTCCGCCTGCGATCTTAAGGTTAAGGTTTTCAACGGTGCCCGAACGGCCGCGGAGTTCCGGCACGCTTGTGCTGGCCAGTGCCACACCATCATCCAGAGTGACGAGCAATTCACCGTCGATGGCCGGTATCGCGGTGCCGTTTGTGAGCCCCGGATCGATGGTCAGGGCCTGCGCAATCAAGGCGAGGTCCAGATCAGTCCCGTTTTGACGCGTGTGGGCCTGAATGTTGCCAGCGCGGGCTATTGGCTGACGGTTGTCATCGTCAAGCGTCAGAACAACGTTCTTTGCTTCACTGGATAGACGCTCCGGCAGGCTGGCCGTGAGGCGTGCGCTGATGCGCATGTTCTCCCAGTCGGCTTCAATGGCGGGAAGATAGGGCGTTGCGATGCGGGCAGGCGCGTCCAGCTCGCCCACCGTGCGCATTGGCTGATAGACCTGTGCGGCGGAACGGAACGCGCCGGCGCTTACGGACACGCCGTTTTCGGCATCCTCATAAAAGACACTGCGGCAGAACAGACCTATGCGGAAAGGATAGCCGCGGGCTGTCGGCTCCTCGCAATTGGCGCGCTGGTGGCCGGCGTTCAGGTCCTCGATCGCAGTGATCGTGCGCTGTTCCAGCGTGTCGGCGGCATAGAACCATGCGCCCGTATAGGCAAGGATCACCAAAACGATGAAAAGCGCGAAGAGAAAGAATCGGCGGCTGAAACTGCGTTTGGCGCGTTTTCTTGACGGCATGAGGTCCTCCGGTTAACCCGTTCGCCTCCAGTGATGGCGAGACGGCAACACCCTTTCAAGCATTGGGCAGGCGATATGGACGATTTTTGGGTCTTTGGCTATGGATCGCTGATGTGGCGGCCGGGTTTTGCGCATGTGGAGACCCGCAAAGCCAGACTATATGGCTATCGCCGCGCTCTGTGTATCCACTCGCACGTGCACCGTGGGACGCCGGATCGACCGGGTCTGGTGCTGGGGCTTGACCGGGGCGGGTCGTGCCTTGGCCTCGCTTTTCGTGTGCCGGGCGAGCTTGAAATGGAAGTGGTCGACTATCTGCGCGAACGGGAACTTGTCACGAATGTCTATCTGGAGCGCCGCGTCGGAATCCGTCTGGTAGACGGTGCTTCCGTAACGGCGCTGACCTATGTGGTCGACCGCAGTCACGGCCAATATGCGGGCAGCCTCGATGTCGATCATGCCGCGCGGCAGGTCAGCGCATCGGTCGGGCAATCGGGCCCGAATGTGGACTATGTGCGCAACACCGTGGAACACCTGAAAGCACTCGGCATCCGCGACCACTGGCTGGAAGCCGTGGCCGCGCGCATCGGCCAGACGGACAATGCCCTCTAAGTGACCCGGGTTTCTGCCTTAGCCTTGCAGGACGCCCAGTTCTCTCAGGCGCCTGCGGGCGGTATCGGGAAGGGGAGGCGGGTTGGATGAGGTTGCGGCTTCCACCAGCATCTCGTCGCAGGCTGCCTCGGTTTCGCTGACCAGTCGCTTCTGAAATTCTTCGCGGGAGAGGCCCGGTTCGATGGGCGGCAGGAAGCGGGCGCGAATGATGCCTGGATGACGCAGGAACTTGCGCCGGGGCCAGAAAAGCCCTGCGGCGTGTGCAACCGGAACCACCGGAACGCCCAGCTGGGCATAGAGTTCGACGATGCCATATTTGTAGGCCGGCTCGGCGCCCGGCGGGCGGCGCGTGCCTTCCGGATAGATGATGAGCTGCCGGTTGCTCTTCATCAGTTCATGCGCCGATTTCACGGCCTGTTTCAGCGCTTTGGTGCGGCTGCCGCGGTCGATCGGAATCATGCGCATCTTGGCCACATACCAGCCGAAAAACGGAATCCAGACCAGTTCGCGTTTCAGAATGTAGAGCGCGTCGGGAATGTTCGGCAGAAAGGCGATCGTATCCCAGAACGACTGGTGCTTCGGGGCAATGATGCAGGGTCCGTCGGGCAGGTTTTCCAGGCCCGTTATCTCCGAGCGGGCACCCGTGATCACCCTTTGCAGCCAAAGGCTGGAGGCGGCCCAGAATTTTGGCACGAACCAGGCCTTCTTGCGCGGCAGCAGAAAGAAAACCGGTGTCCAGAACAGCATCTGAACGATGAGGTTCAGATAGAAGGCGGCATTGAAAACGGCGGAGCGGATAAAGAGCATGAACTTGGCCCGTTGGGTGTCTTGCGAGGCTCTTACATCAACCGGACGGCGAGGCAAAGCTGCGGAGGGATCAGTCGCTGTGTGCGCTTGCTTTCTTAAGCTCCGAGGGGCCTTTTATGCCAGCGTTGCGGGGAAGTGGGATAACCTCGCGAACGAGCGCGCCGACATACTTCGCATATTCGGTTGCGAGCACCCGGAGCGCATCGGGTTTTGCAAGCCAGGCGCCATTGTCGAGCGGTGTGTTGACCACGGGATAAGGATAGAGCTTTGAATTGGGCAGAAGCCGCTGCATCTCGAGAAGGCTGCGCGGCATGTGATAGTTGTTGGTCACGAGGATGATGCTGTCATAGGCGTTTGCCTGCACCCATTTGGCGCTTTCCTCGGCATTTCCGATCGTGTCGAGTGCTGCATGATCGATATCGACGCAGCAGTCGAAAAGGGCGGCCTCGCTGCCGGTCGCGATGCGGAGGTCGTCGGCCCGCGCGACGGGATTCACGCCGCTTATCAGCAGCCGTTTTCCTTTACCGGCCTTGAGCAGGTTCACGGCGGCGTCGATGCGTGACTGACCTCCTGTCAGCACGATGATGCCGTCGGCATCGTCGACATCACGCGGGGCTGAAAGGTGGCCGATATGGTCGGCAAATAACCCGAAACCGGCAATGAAGATGAAGCCGCCGACAACACACACCAGCAATGAAAGCCGGACCAGACGGCGCATGCCAAAGTGCCTGCCGCGTTGCGGAGGCTTTCCCGGGCCGTCGAGGCCATGCTGGCGCTCTTGCTTCATGGTGCGATGGTTAGCCGTAAATTACGGCAATGGATAGTCGGCGGGCCGTTGGTGAACAAGACAATAGCCGTTTTTGTATCGTTACATGCTGTCGGGGTGGGTGCTGTCGACACTCTTCAGATAGGATAGAACGGTGACATGCGTGGTCGCTGCCGTCAGTACGGCAATGACGATGACGATGGCACCAACCCCGATATACCCCGAGGGACCTATGGCGAAGTTGCCGAACAGGGCGGTGGCCTGATCGGCTTCAGGCGTCGCCATGTTGCGGGAAGACCACCAGTAGAAACCAATAAAAACGAGGATCGCTCCGATCCCGCCGGCGGCGGCACCCTTCATGCCCGCCAGCAGGAAGTGGCGTCGGAACTGAGAGGCGATGAACGGCGCTTCCGCTCCAACGAAATGCAGAACTTCGATGATATGGCCGTTTCCGGCCATCGCGCCGCGGGTGGCAAAAATAACGGTCAGGGCGGTGGCGGAAAGCATGAGCACCAGCGCCGACATGCCGATGGTGACTGTCGTGCGCGCCATGGCGACCAGCCGGTCAACCCAGGTGCGGTGATCGTCCAGCGTCGCATTGGCGACGGTCTCCTGCAGTTCGGCGCGCATGCCGGCAAAGTCAGGGCGGGACAGAGGATCTATGGTGACGATGACGAGCCGCGGCACGGGCAGGCTGTCGATGTCGAGGCCCGTGCCGAGCCATGGTTCCAGAAGGCGGGCGGTGGCCTGCGCATCGACGATGCTGGCATCGAGCACGCCGGAATAACTGGCCGCGATGTCGCGAGCCTGGGCGAGGGCGGCGGTCATATCGAGCCCTTCCTCGGGCTTGATCTGGATGGTCGCTTCGCGGGCGATCTGCGTCTGCCAGGTTGCCGCCGTGTCGCGCACGAGGGTTACTGCGCCCAGAGTCAGGCAGGACAGGAAGGTCATGATGGCGATGACCAGAACCATGGCGCGGCCAGCCACATTGTCCGGCGGGACGATGGGCATCTGTTTGCGTGAGACTGCATCGCGCGCGCCTGAACTGAGACGTGCGCCGAGATTTTTCAGAAGGCGTCTGGTTTCAGTCATAGATTTCCAGCCTCCCGCCGGACAACACCATGCGGCGCGCATCCACCTGGTCCATCAGGCCGAGATCGTGGGTGGCGATGACAACGGCGGTGCCGAGCCGGTTCAGTTCGATGAGCAGGCGCAACAGGCGGCGGGCAAGCTGCGGATCGACATTGCCTGTCGGCTCATCTGCGAGAAGAATGCGCGGCTGCTCTATGAGCGCGCGGGCGATGGCTGCACGCTGCTTCTCGCCGCCCGAAAGGATGGGGGGCAGAACATGCATGCGCTCCCCGAGCCCGACCCATTTCAATAATTCGATCACGTCGCTGCGATAGGTGGCTTCCTCACGGCCGCGTACGCGCAGCGGGAGCGCGACATTCTCGTAGGTCGTGAGATGATCGAGCAGGCGGAAATCCTGAAACACGACACCGATGTTGCGCCGCAGGAGCGGCAGTTCCGTACGTGTGATCGCAGAGCGGTCCTTGCCGAAAATTGTGATCAGGCCGCGTGTCGGCTTGAGTGACATGAAGAGCAGGCGCAGCAATGTTGTCTTGCCCGCACCCGAGGGGCCGCTCAGAAACTGAAACGAACGCTCGGGCAAATGGAAAGAGACATCGCGGAGAATCTCCGGACCCATCCCATATCTATGGCCGACATTTTCAAATCGAATCACGAGGAACCTGCGTTCTGTGAGTGGCGGACGCTGCCTGGACGCATGCTGCCAGACCATCAACCCGCATGGTTAATAGCAAGTTAACTCTTGCTTGATATGCGTGATGTCCATGTACCCCGGAACGGTGGATCACGAAAGGACAGTCTGCCTGCATGAGGCACTCTGACAGCGCACGCCCCGTTTCGGGCGAAATCATGATGCCTGATCGGGTGCGCGCGGCGCAATCCCGGACCATCGAGGCGTGCAATGCAGTGGATGCAGACTTCGAGACGGTCGTGTCTGCTGGAGGAACCGTCCCGGCTGCAGGGTCGGCGCCGGCGGCGGAAAAGGCGCTTACAGGCCTCGACATGCTCAAACCGGGCCGCCGCATCCAGTCCGTGAAATCCCCTCGTGCAGGACCGTTGTTCTGGGCGTTTGGAGCGGTGATCACTGCAGGGGCTTTCTGGATATCCGGCGGTCATAGCCTTGTTCGGGGCATGGATGTTTCCAGGGTCGAAAACCCGGAACAGGTTCTCCGGCTTGTCGATGTCACATCGCGGGTGGAGCGGCAGGGGGGCAATGCCCTGCTCATCGTCGACGGCGCTGCGCTCAACGGTGGCGATGGGCTTGTCGCGCTGCCGCCGATCTCGATCAACGTTCTGACGGAAAACGGCTCGACAACACGCTATTTTTTGGGGACAAACGACCAGCATCTCGGTCCCGGCGCGCGCTTTCCCTTCTCGAGCCGGCTTGTCGCGCCTAGGGAAGGGGTCAAGTCCGTCTCTGTGACGTTTCACGCGTCGTAGGTCATCTGGTTTATGCGTTCCGGACAGCAAGTGCTGCCGGAAGTGCCCTGACAGGAGTTCGCCGCCCATGCCTGTTGTTCGCGGCAAGGAAATCGAGGTTTTGTTTTCTGCCTCGACCATCGCCAGGCGCAATCTGGAACTCGCCAAGGACATCGCTTCGCGCGAGTATGACGATCTTCTGGTCATTTCCGTTCTCAAAGGGTCGTTTATCTTTGCGGCGGACCTGATCCGCGCAATGCACGATGTCGGCATTTCGCCGGAAGTGGAGTTCATCATGATCTCCAGTTATGGCGCCGGCACCGAAAGCGGCGAGATCAAGGTGCTGCGTGACATCGACAACGATGTCAGCGGCCGTGACGTGCTGCTCATCGATGACATCCTGGAATCGGGCAAAACCCTGAAGCACACCCGGGAACTGATGCTCTCGCGGGGCGCAAAGTCTGTTTCCATCGCGGTGCTGCTCGACAAGCATTCGCGGCGGCAGACGGAGGTCGATGCCGAATTCGTTGGCTTCGAATGCCCTGACTATTTCGTGGTCGGCTATGGAATGGACGTGGCCCATGCCTTCCGCGAACTGCCTTTTGTCGGCGTCGTGAAGGGCGATGCCTGAGCGGCGGTATTTTAGACAAGTGAAGGCTGGCTCGTTTACCGAAGCGTAATCGGATGGGGCGAAAACAGGCCATGGCTAAGCTTTTGATCGTTGAGGACGATGAGTCCGTCCGTACTTTTACCGCCCGGGCACTGAGTGCCGCCGGTCACACCGTGGAAACCGCGGGTGACGGCCTTGAGGGGCTTGAGAAGATCAGCGCCACGGCCGGCGATTATGGTCTCGTTCTTTCGGACATCCGTATGCCGGCGATGGACGGTATCGAGATGGCGCGTGCCGTGGCCGACGCGTTTCCCGGTCTCCGACTACTTCTGATGACCGGCTATGCGGATCAGCGCGAGCGTGCCGTGGAACTGGAAGGCACGGTTTCCGGTGTCGTGAACAAGCCATTCACGCTGAGTGAGCTGCGCCAGCGCGTTGGCGAGGCACTGGCCGCCTGATGCCCGCGCTGTAACGGTCAGCGCCCCTTCACTGGGGCTCACTGCATGTCGAGCAGCCGTTCCAGATATTCTTTTTCAAGCGCGGGGCTCAGGGCATCGCCGAGGCGTTTGCGGATTGCTTCGAGAATGCGGCGTGCGCGCTGCGTATCGATTTCATCCGGCACCTCGACCGAATCGCCGAAATCGGGGCCCGTGGTCGACTGCGGGCGACCGAGCGGGTCGCGTCCGTTGTTGCCCTGCCGATAACCCTGATCGCCACCGCCCTGCTCGCCGCGCATGGCCTGCTGCAACTGGTTCATCATGTCCTGCGCGCCGCGCCGCAGTGCTTCCAGCGCGCGGCCCTGCTCACCGACGGCCTGTTCGCCTTCGCCTTCGCCGAGCGCGCCTTCGGCTTCTCCCATGGCTTCGCCGGCTTCGCCAAATCCTTCTCCGGGTTGAATGCCGAGCCCCTCAAGCCCCTGCATGAGACTTTCGAGGTCCTGCCGAAGCGTGCCCTGACCCTGCTGCAAACCGCGCATGGCATCGGCGAATTCCTGAGGTGACATGCCCTGACCCTCGCCAGGTTGCTGACCCTCGCCAGGTTGCTGACCCTGGCCGGCTGATCCTGTCCCTGCTGACCCCGTTCGCCCTGCTCCCCCCGCTGTCCGCGCTGCATCTGGTCCATGCGGAAGGTCTCGTTCATCAGTTCCTGCTGGCGCCGCATCAGATTGCCGAGCTCGTCCATCTGCTGGCGCATCTCCGATTGCTGGTTGCCGGACTGCCCCTGCTGCGAGCGCCCCGCCTGCAGATTGTTCATCATGTTCTCGAGCTGGGAGAGAAGCTCGCGGGCCTGATCACGCGCGCCGGACTTGGCCAGTTCCTCGATCTGATCGAGCATGCGGTCCAGATCGTTCTGGCTTAGCATCTGGCCGTTCTCCGGCAGTTGCTGGGCCATGTTGGGGTTCTGCTGCGCACGCTCGGCAAACTCACGCAGGAACTCCTGCATGGCGCTGCGCAGTTCGTCCATCAGGCGGGCGATCTCTTCGTCGCTCGCACCTTCCTCAAGCGCCTTCTTCAATGCTTCCTGTGCCTGCCGGAGGCGTTTCTCGGCGGCGGTCAGATCGCCGTCCTCGATGATGAGTGCAATTTCCCACAGGTAGTCGACGACATCGCGGAGCTGGTCGTCGGTCCGAGCTGTCTCAAGCCTTGAACGCGCGGCGGAGACCCCGAGAAACTGCGACAGGTCCTTCAGCGTTTCTTCGGGCCATGTCATGACGGCATCCATCATGGCCAGCACGCGCGGTTTCCTGGTCGCGTCGAGTGCCAGCGTGCGCCGCTGCTCGATGAGAGCCTTGGCGAGAGGATTGGTGAAGGTTCGCTCGGGCAGCGCGAACACCTTCGCTTCGCTCTTTGCTTCCTGCCCTGCGTCGTCAACGGCACGCAGGATCATCTTTACCGAACTGCCGGCCCAGGGGTGTTCTGTCAGGTCGCGCGAGGTTTTCGCGGCGATTGTGCGGCCATCGCGGCGCGGCAGCGTCAGGGGCAGGTCGGGCGCTTCGTAAAGGGGGCGTGCGTTCGGGGCTTCATAGGTCTGCTGGAAGATCGCCTGTGCCTCCGCGGGGCCGTAGTCGTCTTCGATTTCATAGGCGAGTTCCAAAGCGCCACTCACAGCGCGTTTCGGCTCCTCGGCAAATCGGATTTCCGGCGGGCTGTCGGGCGTTACGGAGAAAAGCCAGCTTTCGATTTCCTGGCCGTCACGCTTCAGGACCAGTTTTCCGTCTTCGTTCAATGTGCCGGCGAAGCGCCGGGCGGCGCTATCTGCCGAGAGGGTCTCGCTCTGTGATGCACCTTCGGGTGCGATCGGGGTCTCGGTATCGCTCGAATCGAGGAAGGACAGGGTTTCGCTTCCCGAGCCACCGGTTACCCGCAGAGCGAGTATGCTGCCCTGCGGAACGGTGAAGCTCTTCGTCTCCCGGTTTGCCTCTGCTGTGAGATAGACCGGTGCACGACGGGTATAGGTCGGCGGGGTGACCCAGGCATCAATGCGCGGTGGGACGATCTCGGCACCACCATGCGCCCGGAACGCATCCAGGACGCTGCCACCATAGGGGCCGGTGGAGAACGTCGCGGCGATTACCAGGAGCAGGGCGGCGGCGGCGCGCAGGCCCCACGGATCTTTTTCCGGCACCCCGGTTTTGGGCAGGTCGCCATGAAGATTGTCGAGCCTGCCAGCCATGCGTTTCTGGTGCTCTTTCCAGAGCGCTTCGGCAAAACCGTCGCGATTTCCGGCGAGCCGGTCGGACTGGACTGCGACAGGTTCATGCGCCAGCTGATTGGCACGTTCGATGCGTCTGTCGATCTCAGAAGGCCTAGGACGGCGGAAACGACGAAGGGGCCATAATGACGCAAGGCCGAGCAGGCCAAGAACAGAGATCACGCCGTAGCGGGCCGCGTCGGGCATAAGGCGGAAGAGACCCAGCCAAGAAATGCTGAGAAACAGGCTGATGAGGACGAGGAGTGGCAGAATGAGCGGCCAGAGGCGCTCCAGCACTATGACGAGGCGCGTGGCAAACCGGGTGCGGGCGAGCCGGGAAAAGCGACTGCCTGTGCGCTCATGCCTTGAAGTTGTTTCAGCCATAGACGCTCTCAGCATGGTGCCGTAGCGCACGTGAATCGCACGCCCTGTCGTTCACAAGGATAGCAGCAAACCGGGCGAAGGCGAGGCGGCACGCGAAATTGTGATCCGCGTGCCCTGCAATTTCAGTCCGTCAGCCAGTCGGGTATCGAATCAAGTTCGATAAGCTCTTTGTGGCTGGGACGGGCCCGGATCACATGGAACCGGTCGCCGTTGACGAGCACTTCGGGCACCAGTGGACGCGAATTATAGGTGCTCGCCTGGACAGCGCCATAAGCACCCGCGGAGCCTATGGCGATGAGATCGCCGGCCTTGAGTGCGGGGAGCCTGCGGTCCAGCGCGAGATAGTCACCCGTCTCGCAGACCGGGCCCACCACGTCGGCAACCATGTTTCCTGCATCCTGCCGCGCTTCGGCAACCGGCCTGATCGAATGGAAGGCTTCATAGAGCGTGGGCCGGATGAGGTCGTTCATCGCCGCGTCGACTATGACGAAGTTCTTCGCTTCGCCTTCCTTCACATAAACCACTTCCGACACAAGGATGCCGGCATTGGCGGCGATCAGTCGGCCGGGCTCGAGCATGACCTTCAGGCCAAGCTTCTTCATGTGCTTGCGCACGACCTCGGCATAGGCGTCGGGCAGGGGTGGCTGGTCGCCATCCTCCGCGTAGGGAACGCCAAGGCCGCCGCCGAGATCCACATGCTCGATGGCGTGGCCGTCGGCGCGCAGGGTTTCGGTCAGCTCCGTCAGTAGAGCGAAAGCATCGTCAAAGGGCTGCAACTCGGTGATCTGGCTGCCGATATGCATGTCGATGCCGGACACTTTCAGGCCCGGAAGCTCGGCGGCCCGCGCATAGGCGGCGCGGGCATCCTTCCAGCCGATGCCGAACTTGTTCTCCGCCTTGCCGGTGGAGATCTTCCTGTGCGTTCTCGCGTCGACATCCGGGTTGATGCGCAGCGAGACATTGGCCGTCAGCCCCAGCGTGCTGGCGCGGGAGGAGAGCTGTTCAAGCTCGGGCATCGATTCGACGTTGAAGCAGAGAATGCCGGCCTGGAGCGCGAAGTCCATTTCGCGCGCGGTCTTGCCGACACCGGAAAACAGGATCTTGCTGGCAGGCACGCCGGCGGCCAGCGCACGGCGCAGCTCGCCTTCTGAGACCACGTCCATGCCGGCGCCGAGGCGGGCGAGCGTGGTTAGCACGGCCTGGTTGGAATTTGCCTTCATGGCGTAGCAGACGAGCGAATCCAGCCCCTCGAAGGCTTCCGAGAAGACACGGTAATGACGCGTCAGCGTTGCCGTGGAATAGCAGTAGAACGGGGTACCGACGGCTTCCGCGATGGCGGGCACCGACACATCTTCGGCGTGCAGGACGCCGTCACGATACTCGAAATGATTCACGGCAGGATACTTTCGGCTGGGCGATTGGACGCGGGGTTGCGCCGCCGCGCGGCGCAGGCCCTTTTGGCTCTGTTCTAGAGAAGACCATCGAGAATGAAGGGACGATCCTCAACCGGTTTCTCCGGTGCCGGCGGCACGGGCTGGTCGTTGCGTTCTGCTTCCTTGCGTGCATCCAATGCCGCCTCGTAAGGCGAATCAAGCGGAGCCTTGCGCCCGCAGGCGGCAAGGCCAAGCGCGAGGCCGAGCATGACAAGGGTGAGCGTGCGGCGGGCCGTCATGAGCGTTCCATTCCTCGAAAGTGCGTGCGCTGCGTTTTAGCGCTTTTTGGCGGGCGTTGCATCCCGTTTCAGGCGTTTCTTCCAGTAACGGATCTGACGGCGCACTTCCGAAGGTGCCGTTCCGCCATAGGAGGTGCGGCTTTTCACGGAATTGCCGACCGACAGCACCGAGAAAACGCCATCGTGAATGGCCGGGTTGATCGCCTGAAGGTCTTCCAGCGCAAGTTTTTCAAGCCCGCACTTCTTTTCCTCGGCGAGCGCCACGGCGCGGCCCGTCACGTGATGCGCCTCGCGGAACGGCAGGCCCGCTTCACGCACCAGCCAGTCGGCAAGGTCGGTGGCGGTGGAGAAGCCGGCTCCGGCGGCCTTCTTCATGGCGGTCGTGTTGACCTCCATGTCACCGACCATGCCGGTCATCGCGGCCAGCATCAGGTCGAGTGTTTCGGCAGCGTCGAAGACGGCTTCCTTGTCTTCCTGCATGTCCTTGGAATAAGCGAGCGGCAGGCCCTTCATCACCGTCAGCAGCGCGATCAGGTCGCCATTGATGCGGCCGGTCTTGGCGCGGATCAGCTCGGCGGCGTCCGGGTTCTTCTTCTGCGGCATGATCGAGGAGCCGGTGGAGAAGGAATCAGACAGGCGCACGAAGCCGAACTGCGGCGTCGACCAGATGACGATTTCCTCGGCCAGCCGGGAAAGATGCGTGGCGCAGATGGCTGAGATCGACATGAATTCAAGGGCGAAATCGCGATCCGAGACGGTATCGATGGAGTTGCGTGTCGGCTCGCGGAAGCCGAGCGCCTCCGCCGTCATGTGGCGGTCGACCGGGAAGCCCGTGCCGGCAAGGGCAGCCACGCCGATCGGGCTTTCGTCCAGCCGCTTGATGGCGTCGCGCACGCGCGAACGGTCGCGGCCAAACATCTCGACATAGGCCATCATGTGATGGCCGAACGTCACCGGCTGCGCCGACTGGAGATGCGTGAAGCCCGGCATCACGCTGGCGGCGTGCTCTTCGGCACGGGTGAGGAACGCTTCGATCAGGCCGCCAAGCGCGGCATCGATGCGCTGCAGCTCTTCCTTGACCCAGAGACGGAAGTCGAGTGCCACCTGGTCGTTGCGCGAGCGCGCGGTGTGCAGGCGCCCGGCAGTGGGGCCGATCAGCTCTGCCAGGCGTGCCTCGACATTCATGTGAATGTCTTCGAGCTGTGCCGAGAAGGTGAATTTGCCGGCCTCGATCTCTGACAGGATCGTGTTCAGCCCGTGAACGATCTTTTTTTCGTCTTCCGCCGAAATTATGCCAGTCTTCGCCAGCATTGCGGCATGGGCCAGACTGCCGCGGATGTCCTGGGCGTAGAGCTTCCTGTCGAAGCCGATGGATGCGTTGATCGCCTCCATGACGGCATCGGGTCCTGAGGCAAAACGTCCACCCCACATGCGGTTGCTGGCTTGGTCTTCGCTCATCATGATAACCGGGCGCTAGTGTGGAAAGAAGAATGTCGAAGCAGAAACAAAAATTCCCGGCACTCCGTCTGGTCGTCCTGGCTGTCGCTGCGGGCGCCATCGCGGGTGCGATTGCGGTATACGTGAAGGGCGGGCTGGATGGCAACATGGCGGCGACGCCGATTGTCGCTGAAGCCGACAACGCAGCCTGTTCTGCAAAGCAGGTAAAGGCCAAAGCGGTGGGCGATGCGGCAACAGGTCATGTCGCGGCGATGCTCGCAGCCGACCCGCCGCGTTCGCTCAAAACTCTGGGCTTCAACGGGCCCAATGGAGAAGCGATGACCGTCGCTGACTTTTCGGGCCGGGTTATGCTGATGAACCTGTGGGCCACCTGGTGCACGCCATGCCGGGAGGAAATGCCGGCGCTGGATGCACTGCAGTCAGCAAAGGGGTCGGACGCATTCAAAGTCGTGGCGGTGAATGTCGATCGTGGCGATGATGAAAAGCCCACCACCTTTCTTCAAGAGACAGGCATTGAAGCCCTGAGCTACTACCGTGATGCCTCGATGAAGATTTTCAACGACCTTAAAAGTCAGGGGCTGGCGCTCGGTTTGCCGGTCACGCTGCTAATCGGTGAAGACGGATGCCTGCTCGCGCACATGAACGGGCCGGCGGAGTGGGGCAGTTCGGACGCTGAGCGGTTGATCGACGCTGCTCTTGCAGAACCGCAATAAACTCAATCGGGGAGCCATGGCTCCCCGAAGCGATATTATTGGCCATGCGAGGACGGCGAGGGCCCGTCAGGCAGCTTTGGCCGGCTGATAAACACAGCCTTCCGCCTGGCCCTCGGCGCCGCGCTTCAGTTCGACACGTTGAAGGGCAGGGGATTTCTCGGCCAGCCTGTCGTAAATCCACTTGGCAAGGTTCTCGAGCGACGGCACGGAAAGGCCTTCGATATCGTTCAGGTAGGTATGATCGAGAATTTTGTGAATCTCGTCGATCTGCTTCTCTACTTCGTAAAGATTGGCAGCCCAGCCAAAGACCGGGTCCGGCTCGCCGACGAGATGGACGGAGACCTTGAAGGAATGGCCGTGGAGGCCGGAATATGGCTCCAGCTTATGCGCTGCCTCGAAGGTGAATTCCTTGTACGTTTCCACTTCCTAAACCCCTGATCTGCAAATACAATTGTTGGTTCTGGGTGCTTTTTCTCCCGCGTTGCATCGCATTGGGAGAGATCTGGACTCACGACCGTTATGCGAGCCGGCCTGTCTATTGTATAGTCCTTTTGGCTTAGAGCTTTGGCACTGGCTGCGGAGCGTGTCAATCATCAGCAGCGTCTGTGTCGAGTGGCCGCGCCGTTAACCTGTTGTTGGTTAGCCGGCACTATTGTGGACTGCGTTGGAGTTTACGCCACTAAAGAGGCTGAAAAATGCACAATAAAAAGCTCGTGGGAGGTTGGGTTGCGACGGCGACGTTGCTGCTCTTCTCGTTTATTGTCCCCGCTTTCGCACAGGACGCTACTCTGCAGAAGCCGCAGGGGGATGTCATCCTGACGATTGACGGCAACATCGGCGCAACCAATGGCGATGGTGTTGCCGATTTCGATCTCGCAATGCTTGAGGCCCTGAAATCCGCAAAGATCCGGACAAGCACCCCCTGGTTCGATGACGCGGTCGAATTCGAAGGGGCTCTCCTTTCCGAATTGATGACCCTGGTCAAGGCCGATGGCGACGAACTGGTTGTGACGGCACTCAACGACTATCAGGCGCCGGTTCCGATCGCGGATTTCGCCGAGCACGGCACCATTCTCGCGTATAAGCGGGACGGGAGCTACATGCCGATTAGCGATAAGGGGCCTTTGTTCATCGTGTATCCATATGATTCCGACCCGGAACTGAACACGCAGAAGTATTTCTCGCGTTCTGTATGGCAGGTTCGACGCTTTACCGTTCGGTAAGCGTCTGACAGGCCTTGCCCATGTCGGACCCGGAGACAAGAAAAATGAGGCGCCGCACGGCATCGCGCGTGGTGCAGATGGTGCTGTCCGTCGGCATGATCGCGCTTGCCGTTGCGGCGCTTTACATCTCTGTCCTGGTCTTTCAGCGTCAGGAAGCGCTAACGCAGATATTCCGCTACAACATCGCCTATAGCGCGAGCCAGGGCATGAATGAGCTCTTGCGCTTTCGCCAGAGGCTCACCGCGATGCTGGTCGAACCTCCACAGGCCAGCAGGCAGGACGTGGAACTGCGGTATCAGATCCTGATGAGCAGGCTCAGTCTGTTCGAGCAGGGCGAGTTCATAAACTTTGTCTCCGTGGTGCCCGAAAACAGGGAAACGGTTGATCAACTGGCTTCGGCAGTGCAGCAGATCGGCACGTTTATCGGCGAGATTGACAGGCCCGAGAACGCGCAAATCGCGCTTGATCTCACGGCGCCGCTGGAAAGCAAGATGGTTGCTCTTGCTTCCAAGGCCAATGAATATGGTGCGACAGCTCAGGCAAAGGATCAGGGGGAGCTTCTGAGGCTCCACTGGCTGTTCTCGGCGCTGGCACTTTCGCTTGTCATAACCGGGTTTGTGTTCATAGCCATGCTGAGATGGCAGCACCGGCTGCAGATCAGTGTTCAGCAACGGCTCAAGGCAACCAATGAAGACCTGCTGCGCACCAGTGCGGAACTGAGCGAAAGCGCGCAGGCCGCCCGTCGCGCCAACGATGAACTGATCACCCAGAACCTGCTGTTCAACACGGCCCTGAACAATATGTCCCACGGCCTGTGCATGTTCGATGCACAAGGACGGCTTATCGTCAGCAACCAGAAAATGGAAAGCATCTACGGGCTGACACAGGAGCAGCTCCGGCTCGGCACCTCTCTGCACCAGCTTATCGGCGACATGGTGGAGGCTGGTGCCAGCGGGGAAGACGAGGCAGAACAAGTCGCGCAACTGCAATCGCGGCTGATCGAGCAGAATCGCTCCGATACGCTGACGCAGGAACTGCGCGATGGGCGGACGATCCTGATTTCGCATCAGCCCATGCGCGGCGGCGGCTGGGTTGCAACTTATGAGGACATCACCGAACGCCACAAGGCGCAGGCTCAGGTCGCCTACATGGCGCGCCACGATACGCTTACCGATCTACCAAACCGTCTGATGATGCGCGAGCAACTGGAGGAAATCCTCGCCAGCAGCAATGAACGCGGTCTCTCAACGGCGGTAATGTGCGTCGACCTCGACAATTTCAAGAGCATCAACGACACGCTCGGGCACCCCGTCGGCGACGCTTTGCTTCGTGCGGTGGCCGGTCGCATTCGAAACACCGTGCGTGAGACGGATGCGGTGGCGCGTCTCGGCGGTGACGAATTCGTCGTCGTTCAGGGAAATGTCGAGAAGCCGGAACAGGCGAGCAGCCTTGCCAAGCGGCTGATCGATGCGCTCGACGATCCCTACATAATCGAGGGGCATCAGGTGCTTACCGGAGCGAGTGTCGGTATTGCCGTTGCCGACCCTGACCATGAGGCCGCGGACGATCTTCTGATGCAGGCCGATGTGGCCCTTTATCAGGCGAAAGGGGACGGCCGAGGCGTATTCCGCTTCTATGAAGAGGGCATGAACAAGCGTCTACAGCGGCGCAGGGCACTTGAGGCCGAGCTTCGCTCTGCCAATCTGGACGAGCAGTTCCACCTGGTGTTCCAGCCGATCATCGGGCTGGGAACAAACAAGGTCACGACTTTCGAAGCCCTGTTGCGGTGGACGCATCCCGTTCACGGGCCTGTCTCTCCGGACGAGTTCATCGGGATCGCAGAAGATACGGGTGCCATCGTTCAACTGGGTGAATGGGTGCTGCGACAGGTCTGCATGGAGATGAAGTCGCTGCCTGACGACATCAGCATTGCCGCCAACCTGTCTCCCATGCAGTTCAAGCGGGATGACATTGTCGAGACCGTTGCGCGCGTTCTTGTGGAAACCGATACACCGGCAAACCGGCTGGAGCTGGAGATCACGGAAACGCTTCTGCTTGAAGACAACCGGAAACTGCATGCGGATTTGCGGCGTTTGCGGCAGCTTGGCACACGGATATCGCTCGACGATTTCGGTACTGGCTATTCATCGCTCAGCTACCTGCAGAAATTTGCCTTCGACAAGGTCAAGATCGACCGTCTTTTCATCAAGGAAATCACCAAGAGCGCGGACCAGGCAGCCATCGTTCAGACCATCGTCAATCTGGCTTTTACGCTTGGCATGACCACCGTCGTGGAGGGTGTCGAGATGGAGGAGCAGTTGCGCATCATTCGCGCGATGGGATGCGACGAGGCGCAGGGCAATCTCTTCAGCAAGCCCATCCTTGCCAGAGACATCCCCGGCTTCCTCGACGAGCACAAGCGCAGACGCTACGCAGCCTGACTGCCGATGCCGGTGTTGTGACGCCAGACGTGCCGGCCTATTCGCTTCTCGCGCGTTCCCGGAATATGCGGCGGATCACCTTGCCGGTCGTCGTTAACGGCATGGATTCGACGAAGGCGATCTCACGGGGGTATTCGTGGGCCGAGAGGCGCTCGCGGACCCACAGGCGAATTTCTTCCGCCAGCGCTTCGCTGGGTTCCGTTCCTTCACGAAGAACAATGTAGGCCTTTACGATCTCCGTGCGCACGGGATCAGGCTTGCCGACGGCTGCAGCGAGAGCGACCTTGGGGTGGCCGGTCAGGCAGTCCTCGATCTCGGTCGGTCCGATACGGTACCCGGCCGAGGTAATGACATCGTCATCGCGCCCGACGAAGTGGATATAGCCTTCCCCGTCACGGATGCCTTGGTCGCCCGTGGTCATCCAGTCGCCGATGAATTTATCGCGGGTTGCCGCTTCGTTTTCCCAGTATCCGAGGAACATCACGGGATCGGGCCGCAGGACGGCAATGTCGCCGGGCTCGCCGTCGCGCACGGGGCTGCCTTCACCATCGATGACCGCAACGCGGTGGCCGGGAACGGGAAGGCCGATGGCGCCGGGCTTGCCGACTTTCAGTGCATGACAGGAAGAGAGGACCAGATTGCATTCGGTCTGGCCGTAGAACTCGTTGATGTGAAGGCCCAGTTCGCCCCGCGCCCACTCGAATGTTTCGCGGCCGAGGGCTTCTCCACCAGAGCCTATGGTGCGTAATGAAAGATCGAACCGCTTCTGGATCCCCGATACCGCCTTCAGCATGCGCAACGCCGTCGGCGGGATAAATGCGTTGCGCACCTTCATCTTTTCCATGAGGCCGAGCGCCGTTTCGGGGTCGAATTTCTCAAACCGTCCGGCGACGACCGGTGTTCCTAGATAAAGCCCGGGTAAGAGAACGTTGAGAAGGCCACCCGCCCAGGCCCAGTCGGCGGGTGTCCATAAGAGGTCGCGGTCCTGCGGTAGGAACTCGTGGTGAAACTGCACGCCAGGCAGGTGTCCGAGCAGAACCCTGTGCCCGTGCAGAGCGCCTTTGGGTGGACCTGTCGTGCCGGACGTGAAGATCATCATAGCCGGATCGTCGGGGCCGGTGTCGGCCGGCGTGAAAGGGCCGTGATTGTCGGCGACGATCCTGTGAAAATCGAGCGCCCCCGCCCCGGCGCCATCGACGCAGACCGCGAGCTTCAGCGCCGGCAGGCGGTCGCGGATATACGCGACCTTTGCAAGGCCGCTTCCCGTGGTGATGACGGCTGCCGCGCCCGCCGTAAAAAGCCTGTATTCGAGGGCCTCCGCGCCGAAGAGGAGGGCGAGCGGCACGGCCACCGCCCCAAGCTTGTAGATCGCGGCATGGGCGATTGCGGTCTCGAATGACTGCGGCAACAGCAGCGCCACCCGGTCTCCCCGCCCCAGTCCTGCCCTGGCAAGTCCCGAGGCGAGCGCGTCCGACCGCGCGGCGAAGTCACCATAGGTCAGCGTTGCGGGGTTGCCGTCGGGGCGGTGTTCAAGGAGGGCAATGCGATCGGGGGCGCGCGCAGCCCATGCGTTTGAGATGGCGGTCCCGATGTTGAAGGTCTTGGGAATGTTCCAGCGGAACCCGTCGTAAAGCTGCTGATAGCTCTCGCGCCGTTCAAGCATTGCCGTGCCAACCCTCCCCCTGTCCCGCACCACGATGCTCCGGGGAAAGTGGTGCCCCTGGCCGGGATCGAACCAGCACTCCTTGCGGAACTCGATTTTGAGTCGAGCGCGTCTACCAATTCCGCCACAGGGGCCCGCCGCGAACGGCCGGACAGGTTGCGGACTATACGGGGAAGCGGGCTTCCGTCAACACTTCGCATGGCAAATCGTCAGACCTGCCACGTCTTTCACCATCGCCGTTGCGTCGGAGCGCTGCAGCGGCTAGACAAAACCCCTCATCGAGGACCCTCCATGCTTCGCAAACTTTATGACTGGACCATGTCGCTCGCTGCCACACGGCATGCGGAAAAGGCCCTGGGTTCCGTGTCTTTCATCGAGAGTTCGGTGTTTCCCATTCCGCCGGACGTTCTCTTGATCCCCATGGTCCTGTCCGAGCGTGCTAGATGGCTGCGCTATGCATTCATCTGCACCATAAGCTCCGTTCTTGGCGCGCTTCTCGGCTACGCGATCGGGGCTTTTCTTTACGAGACCGTCGGGCAACCGATCCTGGCCTTCTATGGCAAGGAGAATGCATTTGAGCAGGTGGCCGGCTGGTATAATGAATGGGGTGGCTGGGGTGTGCTTTTCGCTGCGGTCACACCGTTTCCCTACAAGGTGCTGACGATCTTTTCGGGCGCCACCGGGCTCAATCTCCTGGTCTTCGTCGTCGTCTCGGTGATCGGGCGGGGCTTGCGCTTCTTCCTCGTTTCCTGGCTGCTCTATAGGTTCGGCGCCCCGATCCGGGTGTTCATTGAGAAGAACCTTGGCCTTCTTTTCACCCTTTTCATGGTTTTGCTGATCGGCGGCTTCGTTGCCATCCGATACGTTTTCTAGAGGCCCTTCATGTCCCTTACCGCCCCCACCGGTGCTACTCAGACCCTGAGCGCCGGACTGCTTGCCGTTGGCCTGGCTGTAACCGTGGGCATAGCGCTCGGTTTCGAGCATATCGGAGGGTACATTCCGTGCATGCTGTGTCTTGAGCAGCGCACGCCCTATTATATCGGTGTGCCGCTGATGCTGCTTGCACTCCTGGCTTCATGGCTGAAAGCGCCGCCGCCTGTCACCCGGGGACTGCTGCTCGTCGGCGCCGCGCTGATGCTCTATGGCATGGCCCTTGGCATTTATCATTCGGGCGTCGAATGGAAATGGTGGGAAGGTCCGGCCGACTGCGGCGCCGGTGCGGCCGGCCAGAACCTGGGCGGCAATCTGCTCGACCAGCTTAACGCGGTGATCCCGCCATCATGCAGTGAGGCCGCGGGGCGTTTCCTGGGGCTTTCATTTGCCGGCTGGAACGTTCTCGCGAGCGCCCTGTGGGCGTTCATCGCCCTGCGGGCGGCCTTCAAACGCTAGAGCATCGGACCGAATATCGCTCCGTTCATCCGCTTGAAGCAGCGACCGGCGCGTTACGGCTCCAGCTCGACATCCCAGTAGAGGTAATCCATCCAGCTTTCATGCAGATAGTTGGGTGGAAAAAGGCGCCCATTGTTGTGCAGGTCGTGCACGGTGGGGCGATAGGGTTTTTGCTGCGGCCACATCTTTGCGCGGGCGGGCATGACACCGCCCTTTTTCAAATTGCAGGGCGAGCAGGCCGCGACCACATTTTCCCAGGAGGTAACGCCGCCAAGACGGCGGGGAATGACATGGTCGAAGGTCAGGTCTTCGCGAGTGCCGCAATACTGGCACTGGAAACGGTCGCGCAGGAACACGTTGAAACGTGTAAAGGCGGGGTAGCGCGACGGTTTTACATAGGTTTTCAGGCTGATAACGCTCGGCAGTCTCATCGCAAATGAGGGGGACGAGACCTGCTGGTCGTATTCGGCAACAATGTTGACCCGGTCGAGGAAGACTGCCTTGATGGCATCCTGCCACGACCACAGTGACAAGGGATAGTAACTGAGCGGTCTGTAGTCCGCATTCAGCACCAGAGCAGGCATGCTGTCTGGCGAAGCGCGATCGTCACGTCCTTGAAGCTCCTTCAACTGGCCAAGTCGATCGATGCGGATACTGTAAGCCTGCCGTGACAGGAATGTGAAGCGCATATTTTGCTTTATGACACGTCAAACATCTGGATTTTCGCAGTTTTTTACTCCCGTCAGCAACGGAGCCGCTTCTGCGCCCTTCATCTCACGATAATAGGCCCAAAACAGGCGTGCTGCGACGGCCCGAAGCGGCGACCATGATTCGGCCAGACCCGCGAGGCTCTTTGCATCGGGCCGCTCAGGCAACCCAAGGGCGTCCGCCACGGCCGCCTGCAGGGCCACATCGCCGGATGGAAACACATCGGGATGACCGGCGGAGACAAGAAGATAGACCTGCGCTGTCCAGGGGCCGATCCCGTGGATCGCCGTCAGGCTGGTGATGGCCTCACCGGCGTCGCGTGCGCACAGGGTCTCAAGGTTGAAACCATCTTCCACGATCGCCCGAGCGAGTGCCAGGACTGTGCGCTGCTTGGCGCGCGACAGGCCAGCGGCGATCAGCGGTTGCTCGCCCGCAGCAAGAATGGCATCGGGCGTGAGCGGATTGATAAGCCCGATCAGCCGGGCTTCGATGGCATTGGCACTGGCACGCGAAACCTGCTGCGACAGGATGATGGAAACAAGGCTTGCAAAGCCGGGCGCGCTGCGCCTCAGAGGAATGTCGCCGGCGCAGTCGCGCACGGCCTGAAGGCGGGCATCGATTGCAACCAGAGCCTCGAGTGCCTGCAGGATGTCCGCGTCCGTGTCTATGCGTTTCATTGGGTTGGTGTGGCCTGTTCTTGCCGAGCGCAGAAGAAAGCCGTAGCAATCGTCACATGCCGACCGCAACCCGATTCACGCATCACTCATGACACGCCCGGTCTTCCGGTTCGCACCGAGCCCGAATGGCCAGCTTCATCTGGGTCACGCTTATTCGGCGCTTTTGAACCAGCAAATGGCGCGGGAGACGGGAGGGCGCTTCCTGTTGCGCATGGAAGATATCGACGTGACCCGCTGCACGCCCGAACTGGAGCGTGGCGTGCTGCGCGACCTCGTGTGGCTTGGCCTTCAATGGGAGCAGCCGGTGCGCCGACAGTCGGATCATTTTGACGATTACCGTGCGGCTCTTGAAAGGCTGATCGACGCGGACCTTGTCTATCCGGCCTTCATGAGCCGGGGGGAGGTGCGGGCGCGCATCACCGAGTACGAGGCGGGTGGCGAGCGCTGGCCGCGCGACCCGGATGGTGCGCCGGTCTATCCCGGGAAAGACCGCCTTATGAGTGCACGGGAGCGCCGGGCGCTGATCGATGAGGGCGCGCCCTTTGCATGGCGACTCGACATGGCCTCGGCCATCGACCATGTCGGGAACACGCTCGACTGGAACGAGGCAGGGCAGGGGCCGGAAGGGGAAACGGGCCGTGTGCGGGCAATGCCGGACAGCTGGGGTGACGTCGTGATCGCGCGAAAGGAAATCCCGGCAAGCTATCATCTATCGGTGGTGGTCGACGATGCGCTGCAGGGCGTCACGCATGTGGTGCGTGGGCGCGATCTTTTCCACGCGACTGCCGTGCATCGTGTGCTTCAGGAACTGCTGGGTCTGTCGGTGCCGCAATATCATCATCATGACCTTGTTCTGGACGATGATGGCCGCAAACTCTCCAAGAGCCGGGGCGATACAAGCCTTGCCGCGTTGCGCGAGAGCGGTGCGACGCCGGGCGACATAGCCCGGATGATTGGCGCTCCTGCGCCTGACCCTAGCTCAGCCGTCTGAGAACCGCCTTGACGATGACAAGGACAAGGAGCGCTGCAAAAGCGCCGCCAAGGCCGGCAGTTCCTCCTTCAGTAAGGCTCGAAAACCGAACTCCCCGCTGGTTCGCCAGATAGATGGTGCCGAAGAATGCGGCGGTGATGATCATGGCATTGCCCATCGCGCCGAACCCGTCGTCCTTCATGGCGGCGTCGAGACCGAGCGAGAGAATGTAGGCAATCATCGTGACGGCGACGAGCGCGAAAATCAGCCAACTCGTATCCAGTTTCATCAGCATGTGCGCATCCCCCCGGCGGCGCCTTGGATCACTTTCATTGATCCTACGATGGAAATGTTTCGCTTTCCTTGCCGGGGGTGAGGCTGATAAAGCCGCGGTTGATCACCGCGCCGTCGTATTCAGGGACACATCCGATGAACGATCTCACAAGGGCGATCCCGGCCCTGTTCGTCCTGCTCTGGGCGACCGGTTTCATCGGTGCGCGCTACGCAATGCCGTGGGCCGAGCCCTTCACCTTTTTGTGGGTGCGTTGCGCCCTGACTTTTGGTGTCCTGCTGCTGATCATTCCGATGGTGAATGCGAAGGCAATCGGCCCGCGTAACGCGTTTCATGCTGCAATAGCGGGTGTGCTGATGCACGGGGTCTATCTGGGCGGCGTCTTCTGGGCGGTGCGCCATGGGTTGCCGGCGGGGTTCGTCGGGCTCATCGTGGGACTCCAGCCCATGCTGACCGCGGTGATCGCGGGACTGTTCCTGGGAGAAAAGGTGACCGGAAAGCACTGGCTTGGTCTCCTCGTCGGACTGGTTGGCGTTGTTACGGTCCTTTCACCGAAATTCGGCTCCATCAGCGGCGGCGTGACAGTGGCGACAATTGGCGCGGCTGTTGTGGCGGTGATCGCCATGAGCGTCGGTACCGTCTGGCAAAAACGCTTTGTTGCGACCGCCGATCTCGTGACCGTCACGCTCTATCAATATGTCGGTGGCTGGGCGGTGACGTTCCTCGTTTCGCTGATGATCGAGACACAGGAGTTCGTGCTCAACGGTGAACTGGTCTTCGCCATGACGTGGCTGGTGTTCGTGCTTTCGCTGGGCGCGATCTTCCTGTTGATGATCCTCATTCGAGAAGGCGAGGTGGCACGGGTCGCCTCGCTCTTCTATCTCGTGCCGGCGGTGACGGCGCTTATGGCATGGTTCCTCTTTAATGAGACCCTGACGCCGGTGCAGCTTGTTGGCATGGCCATCACGACGTTCGGCGTGGCCCTTGCCACCCGCCGTACGCCGCGTCAGCCGGCTCCGGCCACGGCGCGCGCTTCCCGGTAGCGCTTGATTGAGGCATTCAGTTCTCCGCCGAGAATGAACACGGCCGAGATGATGTAGAGAAACACCACCGCGATCATGATCGATGCGAGGCCGGCATAGGTGCTTGCGTAGCTGCCGAAGCGCCCGAGATAGGCGGCGAAAAGGCTCGATCCAATGAATGATCCGAAAAGCGTGAAGACGACGCCCGGCAGCACATCCCAGAGACTGCGTCGGCCGGCGGGCAGCCAGAGGTGGACCGAGATCAGGGCGAGTATAAGCACGGTCAGTGCGATGACGTAGCGCCAGAAGGTGATGGTGCCGACATAGGGGGCGATCCATTCGAGATTGCTGGCGGCGATGCGCAGCGCCACCGGTGCGATGACAAGCAGAAGGCTGATCGCAAGAAAGCCAAGCGTTGCGACGAGCACGAAAAACAGGCTTTGCGCACGCAGGCGGAAGATCGAGCGCTTCTCACTGACCCGATAGGCGCGGTTGAGGGACAGACGCAGCGCCTCCACGCCATTGGAGGCGAACACACCGGCCAGCACGACACCGAAGGTCAAAACATCGCTGCGGCGCACGCCAAGCACATTGTGGACTTCCCGCGCAATTGGCTCTGCGACCTCTTTCGGCCACGTATCGAATATGAGGTCGACGGCCTGCTGTGAAAATGCGTCTGCGCCAAGAAAGCTTGCCAGCGCGGTGGCGAATATGAGGAATGGAAACAGGGCCATCAGCGCCGAAATGGCAACGTGACTGGCCATGGCCCAGCCGTCATCGGTGTTGAAGTGCCCGAGCGCATCGCCGATGATGCGTCTGGTGGCTTTCAGTCCGCGCACGGTTCTTCCCTTCGCTGTTCTCGATGCTTCTTCTTGTTGTTTCACATCGGCCAATATGTGAAACCGTGACACTTATAGACAAGTGCTGACAGGAAATTCATGGGCACGGATCGCACGATTCTGATCACCGGCGCTTCCTCCGGTATAGGTGCATGGTGTGCTGGCGCGCTACGCAGGGACGGCTGGCGTGTGTTCGCAACGGTGCGGCGGACGGAGGACCGGGCGCTCCTTGAACAGGAAGGTATCGAGCCGTTCTATCTCGATTATGCGGAGCCCGAATCAATCGCCGCGCTTGTGGAGAACGTGCTGGAGCGCACTGGCGGCTCACTCGATGCACTTTTCAACAATGGCGCCTACGCTCAGGCCGGCGCCGTCGAGGATCTTCCGGTGGAAGCGCTTCGCCACCAGTTCGAGGTCAATGTTTTCGGCTGGCACGATCTCACACAGCGCCTGGTTCCGGTGATGCGGCGGCAGGGGCATGGACGCATGGTTCATTGCTCCTCGATCCTGGGCCTCATCCCCATCAAATACCGCGGTGCCTACGCGGCCTCGAAACATGCGCTCGAAGGCCTGATGCTGTGCCAGCGTGCCGAGCTTGAGGGCTCGGGCATCCACGTTTCCCTGATTGAACCGGGGCCTGTCGAATCCAAAATCGCAACCAATGGGCTCCCATGGTTTGAGCGCTACATCGACCATGAAAACTCCGTACATCGGGAGGCCTACAAGGCGCAGCTCGCCCGTCTGCGGCAGGGTGGCGTGAAATCACGATTCAAGCTCGGGCCGGAGGCGGTTTATGCGCGGCTTTCTCATGCGCTCCTTTCCCCGCGCCCAAGGCCGCACTATGTGGTAACCACACCGGCGCGTATCGGTGTCGCATTGAAACGGCTCCTTCCGGCGCGCATGTTGTACCGCTTCCTGTCGAACCAGGGCTGAAACCGAGAAGAAAGCCGCCATGTCCACAGTCTTCAACATTCTCTCCATCCTTGTGATGATGGCGGTCGTGATCGTCCTCATCCGCGGTCTCATGAACATGATGCGCGGAGGGTCGGCGAACACGTCGAACAAGCTCATGCAGGCCCGGGTCATTCTGCAGGCGGTCGCCATCGTCTTCGTCGTGCTTGCGCTCTACTATGCGCGTTCAAAGGGTGGCTGAGCGATCTCGTGGTCAAGCTGAACAAGATCTATACCCGCACGGGTGATGACGGGACGACGGGTCTCGGCTCGCGTGAGCGCCGCCTGAAGTCCGATCTCAGGGTCGCGTCCTATGGCACTGTCGATGAGGCGAACGCCTGTATCGGCATGGCGCGTGTTCATCTGGCGGAAACGGAGCCGCGCATCGACGCGATGCTTGCGCGCATCCAGAACGATCTCTTCGATCTGGGAGCCGATCTCGCCACGCCGGATACCGGCGGGGTGCTGGAATACGAGCCCCTGCGGATCGTGCAGAGCCAGGTTGAGCGGCTGGAAGCGGATATCGATGCATTGAACGCCGGGCTGGCGCCGCTGCGGTCGTTCGTCCTGCCCGGCGGCAAACCGGCCGCGA
>NZ_BAMP01000001.1 GCF_000615975.1 Nitratireductor aquibiodomus NL21 = JCM 21793
CCGGCTGCCGCGCTGCAACCGTCGTGGTCTCGGCGGTATCCTCTTCCTCGTCGGCACCACCACCGAAGAGCGCGGCCAGGAGACCGCGGCCATTGCCGCCGCCGCCATTGTCACGCGCAACCTGAATGGAGCCGCCGTTGCGCTTGCGCGATTCGTAGGCGGCAACCGCCTGCTTGTATCCCGGCAGAGGTTTGCCATCGGTCGGAACATGCATGGTCTTGCCGTCGGGGAACACGGCCATAAGCTGCTTGCGGCTCATGCGCGGCCAGTGGCGCACACCGCCGACATCAATGTGAATGAAGGGCGAGCCCGAACGCGGGTAATAACCGACGCCGCCGGCTTCGTACTTCAGTGCAGCGTTGCGCAGGCTGGCAAGCTTGACGCCTGGAATGTAGAAGTCGATCGCCTTGCCAAGCATGTGCTGGCTCTTCTTTGCGACACCGTTGGAACGGCTGCGAAGCATGGCGTTGGTCTTGGGCGAGCGGTAGGCGGAAACGACGTGGATGTAATCGCGTGCACCGGTGGCGCGATAGACCTCCCAAAGCAGGTCGAGAACCTTGGGGTCCATATTGGTCGGTTCGTTCTGTCGCCAGTCACGCAGGAAGCGGTTGACCTGTTTGAGGCCGCTCTGGATGTAGCGCCCGTTCCGCTTGTAGGTGATCTCGGCGCGTTCCTTCGTGTGGATGAAGTAAAGCTTCAGGGTGCGTGTTTCGGCGTGAGCAGCGGGCGCGGCTGCGACCAGCGCGCCGACTGCAAGCATCAAACCGGCGAGGAGCCTCACGCGTACAAGCGCAGGCAAGCGCCATCCAAGAACGTGAACGTCGTTTTGTCTCAAGATCCGTGGCCTTACAGGCTGGTGTTTGTCCCCCGAGCCTCAGGCCCGGACTGTGTGGTTCCCACCTTCCGATTATTCTATTTAATGGTTAATTCGATCTTATTAAAGGAGGAATGCGCGAAGAGGATGGCGATATCGTGGCAAAACGTGACAAGCCGCCGCAGGGTAAATGCGGGGTTAATGTCTGGACTGTGTCCCCGGCGCCTCAGTCGTCTTTCGCGCGCGGGCGTTCTGCCGGATCGATGCCCATATCCTTGAGTTTTCGATAAAGCGTGGAGCGTCCAATGCCCAGGCGCCGCGCGATTTCACTCATCTGGCCACGGTAGTGATCGAGGGCAAACCGGATCACATCGCTTTCGATGTCCTCCAGCGGGCGTACATTCCCGTCTTCGTCCAGTGTGGCAACGCTTCCCGGCAGGTCTTGAACCGGAGGCGCTTCCCGATGGGGAAGGTCACGACGGTCTGTCGGGGGCTCTGCCGCAGGGCCATCCTCGGTCGGTATTGTTCCTGTCTGGGCCTCGTATGGATCAATGCCTTCGACCTGAGCGAAGATCTGCGGGAAGTCGGCTGTGTCGAGCACGGTCGTTTCACAAAGCACGACTGCCCGAAAGACGGCGTTTTCCAGTTGCCGAATGTTGCCGGGCCAGTCGTAGCTTTCCAGAAGCGCGAGCGCTCTTCGCGATATGCCGGTGATCCGGTTTGAAGCGCTGTCGCTGAAGCGGGCAATGAATGCCTGCACCAGAAGAGGAATGTCATCCCTTCTGTCGCGCAGCGGCGGCACCATGATCGGGAAGACATTGAGGCGGTAGAACAGGTCTTCACGAAACCGGCCTTCTTTGACGCGCTCAATCAGGTTCTGGTTGGTGGCCGAGATCAGGCGGATGTCGACCTTCTGTGTCCCGCGCCCGCCGACCGTGTCGACTTCGCCCTGCTGTACGGCACGCAGGAGCTTGACCTGTACGTCGAGGGGAAGGTCGCCGATCTCGTCCAGGAAAAGGGTTCCCGTATCGGCCTCGGCGAATTTGCCGATGCGCTTTTCCGTTGCGCCGGTGAAGGCCCCTTTTTCGTGGCCGAAGAGAATGCTCTCCACCAGCGTATCGGGGATCGCGCCGCAGTTGACGGTGACGAAAGGCTTTCGGCGGCGCCGGCTTTCGCTCTGGATCGCGCGGGCGATAACCTCCTTGCCGACACCGGATTCACCTTCGATCAGGATGGGTATGTCACTGGCGGCTGCCTTCTGGCCCAGCATGATGATCCGTGCCATGGACGGGCTGTTGGTGACCAGATCATCGAAAGAGGATGCCTCGGCCGGTTTGCCGCCACGGCGCTGGCGGGTCTCCATGGCGCTGACCCTGAGGGCGTTTTTTATGGCTGCACCAAGTCGGGCCGGGGCAACGGGCTTGACGATGAAATCGAAGGCGCCGGCGCGCATGGCTTCGACCGCCGTGTCGATGCTGCCGCGCGATGTCTGCACGATCACCGGAATGTCCGAGCCCTCACCGCGAAGGCGTTCGAGCATTTCGAGCCCGCTCATCTGCGGCATGACGAGGTCGAGCACAATGGTACGCGGGGCCTGCTCGGCGCGTTCCAGCACACCCAGCGCCTCCTGACCGTTCTCTGCAAGAAGCGGCGTGTGACCGAGTTTCTCCACTGCAGCCTGAAGAAGGCGGCGCTGGACCGGGTCATCGTCGACTATGAGAACGGCTTCGGACATGTCGCAATTATGCAATGGCGTTACGATATCGCGCGCAGTTTTCCGGCGCGGGCTGGATCAAAATGGCATAGGCTTCTAAACAAGGTTCAAGAATCCCGGTGAACGAAACCTTTCGGCACCGTGGACGGACAGCGATTTCGGCAACGAGGATTACATGGCCAACAACACTGACAGGGCCCGTCGCCCTGCGGCAACGGATGCGGCGCTAGCGGCTGAAAACGCGTTTTCGGAACTCGGCAATCTGCCGGAGTGGAATCTCGCCGATCTGTATCCGGCAATCGAGTCACCCGAACTGAAGCGCGATCTCGATCGTGCCGCCGCGGAAGCGGCCGGTTTCGAAACCGCCTGGAAGGGCAAGCTTGCGGACGAGGCTGCCAGGGGGCCGGAAGGCAGGCTGGGCGAAGCGGTTGAAGCCTATGAAGGCATTGAGGAACTGATGGGCCGCATCGTCTCCTATGCGGGGCTTCTTTATGCGGGCGATACGTCAGATCCGAAGCGTGCCAAGCTTTATGGCGACGTGCAGGAGAAACTCACGGATGCAAGCGCACATCTCATCTTCTTCACGCTGGAGCTGAACAAGATCGAAGACGCAGTGCTCGACGCAGCGCTGGAAGCCGATCCAAGGCTTGCGCACTACAGGCCCTGGGTGCTCGATATCCGCCGCGACAAACCCTACGAACTCGAAGACCGGGTCGAGCAGCTTTTCCACGAAAAGTCGGTGACCGGGCGTGGCGCCTGGAACCGCCTGTTCGACGAGACCATGACCAGTCTGCGCTTCACGGTGGACGGAGAGGAACTGGCGCTGGAGCAGACGCTCAACCTGTTGCAGGATGCGGATGGTGAGAAGCGCCACCGGGCGGCGCAGGCGCTGGCCGATACTTTCTCGAAGAACCTGCGCACATTCACGCTGATTACCAACACACTGGCCAAGGACAAGGAAATCTCCGACCGCTGGCGCGGGTTCGAGGACATTGCCGATTCCCGCCACCTGGCAAACCGCGTGGAACGGCCGGTCGTGGATGCACTGGCGGAAGCCGTGCGAACAGCCTATCCGAGGCTATCGCATCGCTACTACGCCATGAAGGCCAGGTGGCTGGGCATGGATGTGCTGAACCACTGGGACCGCAACGCGCCGCTGCCGGAGACACCGCAGGCGGTGATCGGCTGGGACGAGGCGAAGAATACGGTGCTCGACGCCTATGCCGCGTTTGATCCGCGAATGGCAGAAATCGCGGGCCGCTTCTTCGATCACAACTGGATCGACGCGCCAGTGCGTCCGGGTAAGTCGCCGGGGGCGTTTGCTCACCCGACCGTGCCCTCCGCGCATCCCTATCTGCTCCTGAACTATCTCGGCAAACCGCGTGACGTGATGACGCTGGCGCATGAGATGGGGCATGGCATTCACCAGGTGCTGGCCGGAAAACAGGGCGCGCTTATGGCGCCGACGCCGCTCACGCTTGCCGAAACGGCCTCGGTTTTCGGCGAAATGCTCACCTTCCGCTCGCTGCTCGACCGAACGACCGAAAAACGCGAACGCAAGGCCATGCTGGCGCAGAAGGTGGAGGACATGCTCAACACCGTGGTGCGCCAGATCGCCTTTTATGAGTTCGAGCGCAAGGTGCATGCGAAGCGCCGCAGCGATGGTGAACTGACCTCCGATCAGATCGGCGAATTGTGGCTCGACGTGCAGAAGGCGTGTCTCGGTCCGTCGGTGAAGCTGCGCGAGGGATATGAGACGTTCTGGGCCTATATCCCGCACTTCATCCACTCGCCTTTCTATGTTTATGCCTATGCCTTCGGCGACTGTCTGGTGAACTCGCTCTTCGCCGTTTACCAGCAGGCTCCGGAGGGGTTCCAGGAACGGTATTTCGCCATGCTGGAGGCCGGTGGCACGAAGCATCATTCTGAGCTTCTGGCGCCTTTCGGCCTCGATGCGAGCGACCCGGATTTCTGGGGCAGGGGGCTTTCGGTGATCGAGGGGCTGATAGACGAGCTTGAAACGCTCGACGGCTAGGACAGGTTTCTCAGACGCGATGCCCGTCGATATTCGGGGCCAGGTTCTGATCCGCGACGACGCGGCCGGTCGGGAGCTTTGCTTCTCCCGACCGCGCGCTCTTCTGACCGCGAGAGATGCCGAGACGTTCGAGATCATGCTCGACCGGGCAGAGAGGGCGCGGCGCGACGGTTTCTGGCTTGCCGGATACATGGCCTATGAGGCCGGTTATCTGCTGGAGCCGAAGCTCAGACCGCTTCTGCCTGGGGGACGGCGTGGCCCACTCCTTTGCTTCGGCGTCTTCGACCTCCGGAGGATCGCCCGGTTTCCAGACCGGCGGTGGCGGATGCTGCGCTCGTCGATGCGAAACCGGCATGGAACGGCTCCGACTATGAACGCCGTTTTGAATGTCTGCACGGGCATCTGCGGGCAGGCGACTGCTACCAGGCGAATTTGACCTTCCCCATCCAGGCCAGGTGGCACGGGGAGCCTGCGGGGCTGTTCGATGCGCTCGGCGCACGCCAGCCCGTGCGGTATGGGGCGCTGGTCGAGCTCGGCTGGCCGGTGATCGTTTCCCGTTCGCCGGAACTGTTTTTCCAGGTTTCGCGAGACGGCTGGATCGAGACCCTGCCGATGAAAGGCACGGTGCCGCGCGGTGCGACGCCCGAAGAGGATGCGGCGCAGAAGGCGTTTTTGCGCAACGATCCGAAGAACCAGGCGGAAAACCGCATGATTGTCGATCTCCTGCGCAACGACATTTCCCGCATCAGCGAGGTGGGAACGCTGGAGGTGCCCGAGCTTTTCCATGTGGAAACCTATCCCACGGTTCATCAGATGGTGAGCCGGGTCCGCGCGAGGATCAGACCAGCGACGGGTCTGCGTGAAATCTTCGCGGCACTCTTTCCCTGCGGCTCGGTGACGGGGGCGCCGAAAATCCGCGCCATGGAGATCCTGCGGGAACTGGAGACCGGCCCCCGCGAAGCCTATTGCGGTGCGATCGGCTGGGCGGCGCCCGACGGTACGATGCGGTTTAACGTGGCGATCCGTACGGTTTCGCTCTTTGCCGACGGGGAAGCAATCTACAATGTGGGTGGTGGCGTGGTGTTCGATTCCACAGCCGATGGCGAATATGAGGAAGCGCTGCTCAAGGCGCGCTTTGCGATGATCTAAAAAGGGACCGGTGATGTTTATCGTTTCGTTGCGCTATGTGGTGCCGATCGAGGATGTCGAGCCGCATATGGAAGGGCATATGGCCTGGCTCGAGAAATACTACGCGAGTGGGACATTCATTGCTTCGGGGCGCAAGGTGCCGAGGACGGGCGGTGTCATTCTCGCGCGCGGCGACCGCGAAGCCCTCGAAGCCTGTCTGTCGGAAGACCCTTTTGCGGTGTATGGCATCGCCGAAGTCGAGATCACCGAATGCGCCATTTCACGCACGGCGGAAGGGCTTGACGCACTTAGGCAATAGCAGGGCCTTTGCGGACCGGAACCGTATTTGCGCTTTATTCTGACACGCTTCTGTGTTTTGGAGGCTCAATCGTTCTGTTTTGGAGAGGCGCGTAATGGCTGACAGGAAATGGCCCATCCATGGTGAAATCACCGGCCCGATCGTGATGATCGGCTTCGGCTCAATCGGGCGCGGAACGCTGCCGTTGATCGAGCGCCATTTCAGGTTCGACAAATCGCGCATGGTTGTGGTGGATCCGAACGATGCGGATCGCAAGCTGCTCGACGAACGGGGCATCCGTTATGTGCAGGCGCATGTCACGAAGGACAACTACAAGGACCTGCTCAAGCCACTCCTGACGGATGGCGAGGGGCAGGGCTTCTGCGTAAACCTATCGGTCGACACGTCTTCGCTCGACCTGATGAAACTGTGCCGCAAGCTTGGCGTGCTCTATATCGACACGGTGGTGGAGCCCTGGCTCGGCTTCTATTTCGATGGCAAGGCTGACAATGCCTCGCGCACCAACTATGCGCTGCGCGAGACGGTGCGCCGGGAAAAGGCCAAGAATCCGGGCGGCACCACAGCCGTTTCCACCTGCGGCGCCAACCCCGGCATGGTGTCCTGGTTCGTCAAGCAGGCGCTGGTGAACCTGGCGACCGACCTGGGGCTCGACTTCGATGAGCCGGGTGTCGAGGACCGCGAAGGCTGGGCCAAGCTGATGAAGAAGTGCGGTGTGAAGGGCATTCACATTGCCGAACGCGATACGCAGCGGACCAAGAAGCCGAAGCCCATGAACGTGTTCTGGAACACCTGGTCGGTGGAAGGTTTTATCGCTGAAGGATTACAGCCGGCCGAACTCGGCTGGGGCACACATGAGACATGGAAACCCCGGAACGCGCGCAAGCAGAAGAAGGGCAACAAGGCGGCGATCTTTCTGGAGCAGCCGGGTGCCAACACGCGGGTGCGCAGCTGGTGCCCGACGCCGGGGCCGCAATATGGCTTCCTTGTTACCCACAATGAGTCGATCTCCATCGCGGATTTTTTCACCGTACGTGACGGGAAGGGCAAGGTCGTCTACCGGCCGACCTGTCACTACGCCTATCATCCCTGCAACGATGCGGTGCTTTCGCTGCACGAAATGTTCGGTGCCGAAGGCAAGGCGCAGCCCGAGCAGCACGTTCTTGACGAGAACGAGCTGGTGGACGGGATGGATGAACTCGGCGTGCTGCTCTACGGGCACCGGAAGAACGCCTACTGGTTCGGTTCGCAGCTCACGCTGGAAGAGGCGCGCGAACTGGCGCCTTATCAGAACGCTACAGGTCTTCAGGTGACCTCCGCCGTGCTTGCGGGAATGGTGTGGGCGCTGGAGAATCCCGAAGCCGGTATCGTCGAGGCCGATGAGGTGGACTATCGCCGCTGTCTTGAGGTGCAGTTGCCATATCTGGGGCCTGTGAAGGGCTACTACACGGACTGGACGCCGCTCGAGGGCAGGCCTGGGCTTTTCCCCGAGGACATAGACGAATCCGATCCGTGGCAGTTCCGCAACATTCTCGTGCGTTGAGCGGGGATGCGCGCGCTGCGCTTGCAATGACGTCGAAATCGGGCAATTGAAATGGGTATTGCCCGGCCCTGATGGGGGCGGGCCGTTTCCAAGGCGGTGCGCTGTCGGTGCAGTACCGTAGGCGCAACAGGAGGCCAGAACCATGAAGACAGGCAAAATTCTGACGCTCACAACGGTTTTCTCGGCGCTAGCGCTGGCTGGTTGCCAGACGGGTATGCCCGATGGCGGAGGACAGCGCGCTGCGCGCCAGACGGGGGTCGAAGGGCAGTGGATGGGCACGGACGGCGTTGCGGTGTCGACACTGCATGGCGGTCGTTTCAGCTCGCGTGCGGTGGAGACCGGCGAAGTGCTGACCGAGGGCTCCTATTCGCATCGCGATGCGACCACGATCGAGCTCTCCTTCTATTCGCTCAAGAGCCAGCAGCAGACGGCCGCGACATGTCTTCTCGCATCCAGCGATCAGATGAACTGTACGCTGGCAAACGGCACCAATTTCGTCCTCACGCGCGCGGCGCGCGTCTCCTGATCCATGGCGCGATGATGGCAGGTCGTACAGGAAGCTTCCTGCCCCTGTTGCGTTTTTCAACGCCGGCTCTCTCATGCATGACCTTGGTCGGTCTTGCTCCCTGGGTGTGATTGTTGCGATAACATGCTCAAAACCCTTTGGGAGGAGCCATGTCACCGCATTTCGACGCGCTGGAAATTCGTGATCCGGCGGAGCGTGAGCGTGACCTGTTTTCGGTCCTACCGCATTTTTTGAGCGGCGCCGTGGCCAAGGCGGAGGGGCTGGCGGCCTGGCTTTCCGGGTACGATCTGTCCAAAATTGTTGATCGTGCGGCGCTTGCGCGGCTGCCGGTCCTGCGCAAACCGGAGCTCCTGGAACTACAGCAGGCGAAGCCGCCTTTCGGTGGCTTTGTCGATCCAGACGCGCTCGAGGGAGCGCGTGTCTTCATGTCACCGGGGCCGATCTGGGAAATTCAGGGGGCGGGCGCCGATCCCTGGCAGGCGGCACGCGCCTTTTTTGCTGCCGGCGTTCGGCCCGGTGCGCGCGTTCACAACGCGTTTGCCTATCATATGACGCCGGGCGGTTTCGTGCTGGACACGGGCGCGCGGGCGCTCGGATGCAGCGTGTTTCCCGCGGGCACCGGCAATACCGACATGCAGGTGGAGGCGGCCGAAGCCTTCCGGCCGGATGTCTATGCCGGCACGCCGGATTTTCTGAAGATCATGCTCGAACGGGCGGATCGTGATGGCAGGGACCTGTCATCATTCCGGATCGGTCTGGTTTCGGGAGGGGCGCTGTTTCCTTCACTGCGTGAGGAATACCGCGCACGGGGCATAAATGTACTGCAGTGTTACGCCACCGCCGAGTTTGGCGTGATCGCTTATGAATCGACCGGGCCTGACGGTGCACCGCTGCCGGGCATGGTGGTCAACGAAAACCTGATCGTCGAGATCGTGCGGCCGGGCACGGACGATCCGGTGCCGGAGGGAGAGGTGGGTGAGGTTGTGGTGACCTCGCTTAACCCGGCTTATCCGCTGGTGCGGCTTGGAACCGGCGATCTATCCGCAGTGCTGCGGGAAAAGAGCCCATGCGGCCGTACCAATATGCGTATCAGGGGCTGGATGGGACGTGCCGACCAGCGAACCAAGGTCAAGGGCATGTTTGTCGATCCCAAGCAGATCGCGGAGTTGACGCGCAGACACGGCGAGATTGAACGCGCCCGGCTTGTGGTGACCCGCGATGGCGCGAGCGACGCCATGGCCCTGCATGTCGAGACAATCACCGGCACCGCTCCGGACACGACCGCGATCGAGACCACGCTGCGCGAAGTCACGAGGGTCGGCGGGCGCGTGGTGCTGGCTGAGCCGGGCAGCCTGCCGCGCGATGGCAAGGTGATCGCCGACGAGCGGGAATATTCAGACTAAAGCATAAGGGAGAAAAGCGGGCCGCAATTCGCGTCTCGCTTGATTTCACGCCACCCGTATCACAGGATATGGTTGCAATGTCGCTGGACGCTGGTGATCGTCCGCGCCGTGCCAGAAAAGAAACAGGCGGTGACAGGCCGCGATTGTTCGTCCGCAGCGTGATGCGGGCTGTGCAGAGTGGAGGAGACCCCATGCGACTTTTGATCGGTGCCGTCTCGGCGCTTTCCCTGACCGTGCTTGCAGGTCAGGCCCAAGCCCAGTGCGACGATGGAGAAATGGTTATCAAGTTCAGCCACGTGGTTGCCGAAAAAGGCCATCCCAAGGGCGATGCAGCGACGCTTCTGGCGGAACGGGTGAATGACGAGATGAACGGAACCGCCTGTATGGAGGTGTTTCCGAACTCGACGCTTTATGACGACGACAAGGTGATGGAGGCCCTGCTTCTGGGCGACGTGCAGCTTGCCGCACCTTCGCTGGCGAAATTTGAGGCCTATACGCTCAAATACCGCCTGTTCGACCTTCCGTTCCTCTTTCCCACACTTGATGCGGTGAACAAGTTCACCACCTCGGATGATGGTCAGGGCCTGCTGACAGTGATGGAAGACGAAGGCTATACCGGCCTTGGTTTCTGGTCGTCGGGTCTCAAGCAGTTTTCTGCCGGCAAACCGCTTATGGAGCCGCAGGATGCGGCGGGGCTGAAGTTCCGCGTGCAGACCTCTGACGTCGCCGTGGCCATGATCGAAGCTATGGGCGCATCTGCGCAGAAACTTGCTTTCAAGGAAGTTTACGGTGCACTGCAGACCGGTGTCGTGGATGGCCAGGAAAACAGCTGGTGCAACATCTACACCCAGAAATTCTTTGAGGTGCAGGACGGGATCACGGAGACCAACCACCAGCTTCTTGCCTATCTTCTCGTGACCTCGACAGAATGGCTGGAAGGTCTTGATCCGGCAGTGCGGGACCAGTTCGTCTCCATTGTCCAGGAGGTGACGGAGACAGCCAACGCCAATGTTGCCGACCAGGAAGGAACCTGCCGACAGAACATACTCGACGCCGGTGGCACGATCCGTGAGCTGAGCGCTGAGCAGCGCGCGACCTGGGTCGAAACCATGAAGCCCGTCTGGGCGAAATTCGAAGGTGATATCGGCAAGGAACTGATTGATTCGGCCGCCGCAAGCGGCTCCTGAGCTTTCAGTCTTTCCCGACGCGGCGTCTCCCCTCGTCGCGTCATGCAGGGCCGTCCGCTGCGTGCGGGCGGTCTTGTGGCAGGTGATCTTCGGGAGGGAAATCATGGTTCTGATATGGCCGGCGCTCGGGCTTGCGGCAATCGTGGCCGCCATGTTCCTCCTGGAACGGCGTTTTCCCGATGCGGTCGGGCGGTTTGAAGAAAACGTGCTTGCCATTCTTCTGGCAGCCATCACGTTCGTCTCTTTCACGCAGGTTGTCGCCCGATACGGTTTCAACAGCGGTTGGGGCGGTGCGCTGGAGTTTACGCGCATCCTGTTTGCCTGGATGATCCTGTTCGGGATGAGCTATGGCGTGAAGAACGGGATTCATCTGGGTGTCGATGCCTTTATCAGGCTGCTTCCTTCACGGCTCTTCAAAGCGGTGGCGATCTTTGGTGCTGTCTGTGTCTTCCTCTACGCTTTCATTCTTCTCTATGCAGGCTGGATGACGCTGGTGGGCGCCGATGTATCCACCAACTGGCGCCAGACCGGCGCCATCGGCTACTGGAAATTCATGTTTGACCGGGGCACCGGGCTCGATGATCTGCGGTATCCGCTGTGGATGCAGGAGGCGTTCGGTCTGCAGGATCGTGTGCAGCGCTGGGTGGCCTATCTCATGCTGCCCGTCGGCCTGGCACTCCTCGCGTTTCGCGCCCTACAGGGCGTGGTGGGGATCGCCAGGGGTGAGCGCGACCTGATCATTGCCGGCCACGAGGCGGAGGACCTCGTCGCTGAAAACAAAGATGCCCTGAAGGAGTAGCGGCGATGGAACCAGCCATTCTCTTCGTCCTTGTTCTGCTCCTGCTGTTTCTTGGGGTGCCGGTGGCGGTGGCTCTCGGGCTCTCGTCGCTCATCATCATCGCCTTCTTCTCCAGCGATTCCATCTCTTCCGTCGCGCTGCAGCTTTTCACTGCCTCGCAGAACTACACGCTTCTGGCGATCCCGTTCTTCATTCTGGCTTCGGCCTTCATGTCGACGGGCGGCGTGGCGCGGCGCATCATCCGGTTCGCCATCGCTTCCGTCGGCCATTTTCGCGGCGGTCTGGCAATGGCGTCTGTGCTGGCCTGCATGATGTTCGCGGCCCTTTCCGGCTCATCGCCGGCAACGGTGGTTGCCATCGGCACCATCGCCATCGCGGGCATGCGGCAGGTGGGCTACTCCAAGGAATTCGCGGCCGGCATCATCGCCAATGCCGGCACTCTCGGCATTCTGATACCGCCATCCATCGTGATGGTTGTCTATTCGGCGGCGACGGACGTCTCGGTCGGGCGCATGTTTCTGGCCGGTGTGGTGCCCGGGATCGTCGCCGGACTGATGCTGATGGTTGCCATCTATGTGATGGCACGGGTGCGCAACCTGCCGGCGGAAGAGTGGAAAGGGTTTCACGAGATCGTCGCGGGCGGCAAGGAGGCCGGCTGGGGGCTATTTCTGATCATCATCATTCTTGGCGGGATCTATGGCGGGGTGTTCACGCCCACGGAGGCGGCGGCTGTTGCCGCTGTCTATTCCTTCGCGGTGGCGCTGTTCGTCTACCGCGACATGGGGCCGATGAAGGATGAGCGGTGGGTGAAGGAGGACGACGGCAGGCGCGCGCGGGTGGGGTTTTCCGCCACTGTCTATGCACTCGCGTTTTTCTTTGTCTGGATGATCCTCAGCTTCTTTCTGACCGCCGACTGGGAAGGGGTCACCTTTGAGGGGCGCACGCTTACGGGGCTCGTCCTGTCTCTGGTTGCCATGGTGGCTTACGCGCTGTGGCGCGGCGGGGGCGGGGTGGCGGCGCTGCCGGGGCTGCTCGCTGCAAGCCTGCCGATCTGGCGGCGCAATCTGAGCCTGATGGGCCGAAATTTCCTGCGCGCCTTCTTCAATGAAGAGACGCGCAAGGTGACCGTGGATGCCGCACGCACCACGGTGATGCTGATGTTCATCATCGTCAACGCGCTGCTTTTCGCGCATGTGCTCACGGCCGAGCGCATTCCCCAGGCGATCACCGGTCTGATGGTCGATGCGGGGTTCACCTGGTTTACCTTCCTGATTGCCGTGAACCTGCTTCTGCTCTTGGGCGGGCAGTTCATGGAACCCTCGGGCCTGCTTCTGATCGTTGCGCCGGTGGTGTTTCCCATCGCCATGGAACTGGGTGTCGACCCGGTCCATCTTGGCATCATCATGGTGGTGAACATGGAAATCGGCATGATCACGCCGCCGATCGGGCTCAATCTGTTCGTGACGAGCGGCATAACCGGCATGAGCCTGATCCAGGTGGTGCGCGCGGCGGCGCCCTTCGTACTGGTTCTGTTTATCTTCCTGATACTGGTTACCTATATGCCGATTATGTCAACATGGCTGCCATACAGCCTTATGGGGCCTGAGATCGTGACGAGATAGATGCTTTTTGAGGCTTTTCGTTAAGTAAACGTTAACGATTTGATGGTTAGGCTTCCGATTGTCGGATCGGCTTTCCTCCTCCCAAGCACGGTTCGAAACGGGGCGGCCGACCAGTGGCCGCCCCGTCCGTTTCTGCCACCCTTCTCCAATCATTTCTCTGGCGCAGGTCTGCATGCGGTGCTGGGCCTTTTCGGGCATGTGCGGCCGTGCTTTGCAGAGCGGTAGACAAGGCTGGAGAACACCCCTATGCAGACCGACCTTAAAAACTGGACAGCCCGACCGCGCCCGGCGCGCCAGGCTCTGGAGGGGCGCACGGTCCGGCTTGAGCCACTCGATCCTGCGCGCCACGGCGATGGTCTTTATGCCGTTTCCAGCGTTGTCGACGCGGGAGAGCGGTTTCGCTGGCTGGCCGAATATCCGCCGGAAAGCAGGCAGGCATTCACAGCGTGGCTCGAGAAGGCGGCCACCAGCGCGGACCCGTTCTTCTATGCCGTGATCGACAGGGAGACGGGACAGGTCGGCGGCCGGCAGGCGCTGATGCGCATCGACCCCGCAAATGGTGTTATCGAGGCGGGGAGCATCTATTGGGGGCCGGGGATTTCGCGCACCGTACGGGCAACCGAGGCGCTCTATCTCTTCGCACGCCACATCTTCGATGATCTGGGTTATCGGCGCTTCGAGTGGAAGTGCAACAATGCCAACCTGCCATCACGCCGGGCAGCCGAGCGTTTCGGCTTCACGTATGAAGGTGTTTTTCGCCAGCACATGGTGGTGAAGGGGGAGAGCCGTGACACTGCCTGGTTCTCGATACTCGACAGCGAATGGCCTGCGGTAAAAAGTGCATTTGACGCATGGCTTGATCCGGCCAATTTCGATAAGGAGGGCCGTCAAAAGAAACGGCTGGAAGCTTTCAGGGTGTAACCCTGAAGTGCGGCGAACGGACAGGCAGGATCACTTGTCGGAAAATCGCAATGCGGCGATCGCAGCCGCGCTCATCCTCATCGGCTTTGGTCTTGTGGCCTATCTGATGCCACGCATCATGCTGGCAATCGGCGCTTATTCGCCCTGGATCGCGGGCGGGGTCGCGGTGCTGTTCGTGCTGGCGTTCTTCATGGTTTTCTGGTTGCGCCCGCGCTCAGCGGAAGCGCAACAACTGACACGCCCTTCCAGTGTCACGCCGCAAGGCTTGCGGCAAGGAGGGTGAGGCCCAGAACCATGACAAGGGCAGCGCCGCCGATCTCTATCGCGTTGTGAATGCGGTTGCTCGCACGATTGCCGCCTGACAGCGCCACCGCCCAGTTCTTTGCCGTCACCGCAAGTGTTGCCAGAACCGAAACGGTGATTGCCGTTCCAATCGACATGGCGACCACCGACAGAATGCCGCCAAGCCAGAGGCTGTTGAGAAACGCGAAGGTGAGCACGATCAGTGCGCCGGAGCAGGGACGTATGCCCACGGCGGCGATGGCAGAGCCTGCGGTTTTCCAGTCAAAACGCTCACCCGTCAGCATGGCGGGATCTGGCGCATGTGCGTGACCGCAGCTGGGGCAGACCTCGCCGGGACCGTGATCATGCGAATGTTCGTGCCGGTGCCCGTGCCCGTGCCCGTGGTGATGGTCATGTCCACACGCGTGTTCATCCGGATGGTGATGGTCGTGATGGTGTGTGTGCTCATGGACATGCGCTGCCGAAAGGCTGTGCATGGGCTGCGGAGCGGGCGCGCTGGTGCGCATCAGGCCCGAGGTTTTGCGCCACAGGAGCCAGGCGCCGAAAGCCGCGATCAGGCCGAAGCTGACGGTTTCCAGAAACCAGGCGGCGTCGGTCATGGAGATCGAGGTGCCACGCAGCGCAAGGAACACGACACTCATCAGGACGATGGCGGTCAGCCCCTGGAGAAGAGCGGAAGCGAAGGAAAGGATGACGCCGCGGCGCAGCGCCACCTCGTTTGCCAGCATGTAGGAAGAGATGACTGCCTTGCCGTGTCCCGGCCCGGCTGCGTGGAAAACGCCATAGGCGAAGGAAAGACCGATCAGGACCCAGAGCCTGCTGCCATCCTCGCGCATCGCCTTCAGTGCACCGGTCAGCGTACGGTAGAAGGCCTGTTGCTGGGTGTTGATCCATTGCAGGGTGCCGGCAAAAGGGCCGGCCGGGGTGATAGCCGGTTCGGCAGCGCCGATGCCGAGCGAGCTTTGCGCCATCGCCGCGCCCGCGGCGATAAGAGTGATTGCTGCAGCGGCAATGACGACACGGCGGGATGGGAGCATGGGTCAGCTATCCTTGCTGCAGGTTAACTCCAGGCGGGTCGCAAAAATCTTACTCATGTCATTGCCGGTCGGATCGTCGAAGAAGGCGTCCGTCAGGGTCTGCTGGTTCTGGGCGATCGCTTCATCGGGGTCCGGACGGACAACGCTGCTGGTGCAGCCTGCCGGGAGACTGTTGACGGTCATGTAGCTGTCTTCGATAAAGTCGATGGCTGTGTAGAATGTGGGGTCGTAGACGCCGAAGGCGATCTTGCCTGTAAGGGGGAGAGGCGTTTCGGGCTTCGATTCGAACAGGATGATGAGCTGATTGTCGACAAAATCGGCAATGAGCCGCTCGGGTGCCTGCATGGGCACATCCTTGCCGTCCCGGGTGACAAGCTGGAAGTAATTGAAGTCTGCAAGCGACCCGTGAACCACGCTCGCCACCTCGTCCAGCTCTGCCTGGTCGAGCGCGAGGTCCTGGTTCTTGTCGAATTCGACAAGAACCGTGCTGGAAAACAGGTCGTCGAAGCGCCAGACATGGTGCAGGGAGGCAACGTTTCCATTGCCATCCGTGTTCACGTCAAGCCTGGCTTCGGCGAAGACGTGGGGGTGGGCGAAGGCAGGCGCCGCAAAAGTCAGAGCGAGAAGGGATATCCCGGCTCTGAGCATGAAATTTGTCCGAATCGCCATGTACAATCGTCCCGCTCCCATCTGGCTTGTGCTGTTTTCTACACGAACCGGGCGGAAATTGGACGATATGTTACTTGATTGGGTAATTTTCTTTCAGCCATTGCGCGAGATAGTCCACCAGGGCGCGGACCTTTGCAGGCAGGTATCGGCGGTGTGGGTAGATGGCGTAAATCCCGGCGCCATCGAAACTGTTTTCCTCAAGCAGAGACACGAGACGGCCGGCGCTGATTTCGGGGTCCGCGATGAAGTCGGGCAGGATCGCAAAGCCAAGGCCCGATAGCGCCGCAGCGCGGGCTGCCATGGGGCTGTTGACCTCCAGGCGCCCGGTCACGGGGACATTGACGGTGGTTCCGTCATCCAGCCTGAATGGCCAGTTCTGGCGGTAACGGCTGTTTGTGTCGACGATGCAGGTAGGTGGGTGAGATCCTGTGGGCTTCTGGGCTCTCCGTGAAGGGAGATCAGATCGGGTGAGGCGCAAAGCGCCACGCGGAAGGGGGCCAGACGTTTGGCGATGAGCGAAGAGTCGGCCAGCTTGGTGATGCGAATAGCAAGATCGAACCCTTCCTCGACGAGATCCACGAAACGGTCGTCGAGATTGATCTCGAGCGTGACATCGGGGTGTGCCCCGGCAAAATCGATCAGGGACTGGCCGATTGGCGCGTCCGCGAATGTGCGGGGTGCGGAAAGCTTGATCCTGCCGCGCACGTCTCCGGAGGAATCGCGCACCGCTTCGGCGAGGTCCTCGACGTCGCGCAGGAGCTCGACGGCGCGGGCGAAATAGGTGTGGCCGGCCTCCGTCAGGGACAATTGCCGCGTGGTGCGGTTGAGCAGGAGCGCGCCGAGTTCATCTTCCAGTTCGCGGACATATTTCGACAGAAGCGCTTTCGACTTTCCCACTTTGCGGGCGGCGGCGGAAAAGCCTCCGCTTCGACAACATCGACGAATGCGCGCATACGGCTGAGTGTATCCAAGGGAGTTTCCTTCAGCTTCCGGAGAGGATATCGGCGGCAAGGCGGATGAGCTGCCGGTCGCTGCCGGCGGGTCCGAGAAGCGAGATGCCGAAGGGGGCACCATGCACCTGGCCGAGGGGGATTGTGATCTCCGGCCAGCCAAGCAGGCCGGCGATGGCGGTGAGTTTGAGTGCAAGGCCTCGGTAGCGGTCGAGCTCTTCCTGGGTTGCGCTTTTCAGTGGCGCAGCGGTTGGCTGGGTCGGCATGACCAGCACCATGTCGTGGTCGAAGAGCGCGGCGAAATCCTGCTGAAAGCGCCGGCGTTCCGCGCGGGCCCCGGCAACGGTTGCAGCGCTGATGCGGCTTCCAAACTCAAAGCGCTCCCTGACACCGGGGCCAAGTTCCGGTTTTGCACTGCGGATAAAATCGCCATGCACCTCCCAGGCCTCAAAAGTCTGGATGATGCGGAAGCATTCAAAAAGCTGTTCCGGGGAACCAGGTAGCGCGAGGAAGGCGGCCTCCCGGTCGAAATGATGGACGACGGTTGAAAGCATTGTGCCGTAGACGGCGCGCTCCTTCTCTCCGAAGAGGAGCGCTTCGAATTCCGGGATCCGGACGGGGCGTGCGAGGTCATCGTCATACGGGTCGTCGCCAAGCAGCACTTCGCCGACACGGGCATAAGTTGCGGCGTCGCGTGCGAACCAGCCGAACGTGTCGAAAGAGGGGGCAAGCGGCATGGCGCCGTCGAGCGGGATGCGCCCATGGGTGGTGCGGAGGCCGATCAGGCCGCAATAGGAGGCTGGCGCACGGATCGAACCATTGGTGTCGGAGCCTGCTGCAATGTCGGCCAGTCCACCGGCGACGGCAGCCGCCGAACCGGAAGACGAACCGCCGGTGAAACGCTGGGGCGCGGCGCGATTGACCGGAGCCGGGTAATGGGCGTTCTGCCCGATCATGGAGAAGGTCAGTTCGTCTGTCTGGGTCTTGCCGATGAACCGCGCGCCCGCGTCGAGCAGACTCTGGATCGGCGGTGTGGTGCCCGGGGCGCAGGAATGGATTTCGGCCCGACGTGGATTGCCGCCACCGGTCGGATAGCCGGCAACGTCGAAAATGTCCTTCACGCCAAGCGTCAGGCCTGCCAGCGGACCCTCGCCCGAGGTCGGGGGAGGAGCGTCTGGATAGTCGAGGAAAGCGTTCAGCGTATCGCGCATCTTCATCATCTTCGTTTTCCTCGTCGATCCCAGAGCGACAAAGGTCGGCATTCGCGCTCTTTTTTTCAAGCGCATAAAATTTTTCATTGATTGTGACAGTCGTTGCGACTATATCCGCGCTGCCCAAAGTCGCACGTGCCTGTGGGTGTCCGCCGGACCTCGAATATGGCGAGGAAACCGGTACGGTACCTGGACCTAACCGCTCCAGTCGGTCTGATGGCCAACCATCAAACCGAGGACATCTTGAAGCAACGACGGTGCGGGCCTTTCTGGTGTCTGCCGGCTGTCCAAAAGCCGGGGTTACTGAAGAGGCACACCTTCATTGCCGGCAGTGCGGTTGGGGTCTCCCATCCAAAGCTGAGGCAGACAAAGCGCATCTTCGCCGCGTGGCGGGAATGCATCGTAGCGCGTTGTCGCATGAACTGGTTCCGGTGCTCTCCACCTGCCGGCTCCCGTGTGCGCATGCCGCGCCCTTTGTCCACCGCGGAAGCGAGGTTCGCTTTCGCAGTTTCGAAGCTTCGGTAACGCGGCCCGGATGCCGCGATTGGAGAGACACATGGCCACCCAGCGCATTCTCGACTTCCTCGCCACCCGACGTCCCGACGGCCCCTGCCTCGTCGTCGACCTCGATGTTGTGCGTGACAATTACTGCGCCTTCGAAAAGGCACTGCCCGATTCCCGGATCTACTACGCTGTGAAGGCCAATCCTGCGCCGGAAATCCTGCGCCTTCTCGCTCAGCTCGGCTCCAGCTTCGACACCGCTTCCGTGGCGGAAATCGAGATGGCGCTGAATGCGGGCGCGACCGCAGATCGCATCTCCTACGGGAATACGATCAAGAAGGAGCGCGACATCGCGCGTGCCTACGAGCTTGGCATTCGCCTGTTTGCCGTCGACTGCGAGGAAGAGGTGGAGAAGATCGCACGTGTTGCCCCCGGTTCACGCGTGTTCTGCCGCGTCCTGACGGATGGTGCCGGGGCTGAATGGCCGCTCTCACGCAAATTCGGCTGTGTTCCGGCCATGGCGGTCGATGTTCTGCGCCATGCCCGAACGCTCGGCTCGATCCTTATGGCGTTTCCTTCCATGTCGGCTCGCAACAGACCGACCTTGATGCATGGGACCGTGCGCTGGCGGATGCCCGTGGTGTCTTCGGTGCGCTGGCGGATGAGGGCATCGTGCTGCGCATGGTCAACATGGGCGGCGGCTTCCCGACGCGGTATCTTCGTGACGTTCCGGCTGCCCAGGCATACGGTCAGGCGATCTTCTCGGCGCTGCGCAAGCATTTTGGCAACCGAATTCCCGAGACCATCATTGAGCCGGGCCGCGGCATGGTAGGCAATGCCGGCGTGATCAAGTCGGAAGTCGTCCTGATCTCCAAGAAGGCCGACAACGATAATGTGCGCTGGGTTTATCTCGACATCGGCAAGTTCGGCGGTCTGGCCGAGACCATGGACGAGGCGATCCGCTACCCGCTTGTGACGCGTCACGATGGCAGCGAAACGGCACCGTGCGTGCTGGCCGGTCCGACCTGCGATTCCGCTGACGTGATGTATGAGAAGACGCCCTATCCGCTGCCGCTGTCGCTGACCATTGGCGATGAAGTGCTGATCGAAGGTACGGGCGCCTACACCACGACCTACGCATCGGTGGCCTTCAACGGATTTGAGCCGCTTCGATCCTATGTGATCTGACAGTGAAACGGGTTGCCCGCGCAAACCTGCGCGGGCCGGATTTCTCGGATTTCGGGATCGAGGCCATGAACCAGGCTGTTGTCGGTGGCGCACCAGCGCACGCCTTTTCTATTCTTTGTGAAACCGCGCGGGACTTGGCTGAGCGCGAGGCTCTGCTCGACCGTGTCATGGGACCGAAGCGCAGGCTGAAATCATCGGAGAAGCTGCGCCGTGGCCGTTTGCCGGCCGAAGGGCTGGCTTTCGTGGCGCGTGACGAGGCAGGATATCTGATCGGCTCTGTCCGGCTTTGGAACGTGCGCCTGGGCGCAGAGGGGGCAAACGCGCTCCTTCTCGGGCCGCTTGCGGTGGAGGCTGCGCTTTCGGGACGTGGCGTCGGGGCTGCGCTGATGCGCCATGCAATCGCCGAGGCGCGTCGACTGGAGCACACAGCGATCCTGCTGGTTGGCGATGCTGCTTACTATGAGCGGTTTGGCTTCTCATCGGAGCTGACGGGTGCGCTTGCCATGCCCGGGCCCTATGAGACGGATCGGTTTCTGGCGCTCGAACTCCGGCCCGGTGCGCTCGCAAACGCATCCGGAACGCTCTGTGCCAGCGGTCGCACCGGGATCACCCGGAATCTGGTTGCGTAAAACGAAAGGGCGGACCGCTCTCGTATCGCGATCCGCCCGTATATGCCTGTCCCGGGGGGGTATGAACGCCCCGTTTGTCAAGCGCCGGTTACAGAACCTGACTGAGCTGCATGGCGACCGACATATCGCCGTCGACCTTGAGCTTGCCCTGCATGAAGGCAGCGGTTGGGTCGAGATCGCCTGCGATCATCGCTTCAAGATCGTCCTTCGACAGGCTGATAACGCAATCGGCGTCACTGTCTTCAGTGGAAACCGTGTTTCCGTCGATGACGACGACGCCGTCATTGCCGCAGTCGAATTTCACTGACCGGCCGAAACCCGAGTCTGCCACGCGTGCCTTCACTTTCTCGGCGATTGCGTCCATCCCCATGCATATTCTCCCTGTAAACGCATCTGCGTTGTGTTGTCGTGCAATTGGCTTCACCCGTGCGAGGCACGCGTTGCCGATGGCCGACACTAGACGTTAGTTGACGTTTACGTCAACGTCTTTGTTGGCTTTAACGACGCGGGATCGGGGTTCTCTTCTTGCCGGCAAGCAGACGGTCGAGGAGTGCGATCAGAGCGTCTCGGTTCTCTTCTCCGCCCAGTCTTTCAATGATCCGCTTCTCGTGCTGCGCCCACAGCTTGGATATCTCGGCGATAAAATCCGAGCCCTTCGCGGTGAGGTGAAGCGAGTGCGAGCGGCGGTCAATGTCACCCTTGCGGCGCTCGGCGAGGCCGCGGGTTTCCAGGCAATCCATAAGTGCAACGAAATTCGCGCGTTTGATGCCGAGCTGCTCCGCTACTTCGGTCTGCTTTTGACCGGGGTTGGTGGCGATCAGGGAAAGCACTGCAAATTCCGTTGGCCGCAGCTTTACGCAGGCGAACGATTTCTGAAAATCCTGAAACACGGCAAGCTGAGCGCGGCGCAGCTTGTACCCGATGGCTGTCGCCAGAAGCGGTAAGCAGTGGCTGTTTGCATTTGTATCAAAGACATCAAGATAATCTTTGTCCGGTGTCCGGGCGGAAATATCGACCGAGGGCTGGGTCATCGTCACTGTAAATCTCCAAACTATACTCTTTCGGCCCGCGCAAATCGCAGCGTCGAAACAGCGCTCCGCGTCTCTACCGAAAAATGGCGAGATAAATGCAGTAGCGAAAGACTGTTTGCATACGTTGGCCGTATAAGGCAACGCCTTATATCCACATTAAACAAATCGATTTTGGACAGGAATGAGGCGTAGAGATACAAAAGTTCTCAGAAAGCAGGTTTTATTCGCCTTCTATTTCTCGATATAATCTTTATGGGAGATATTTTTTCAAACATCCAAATTTATATTTTTATAAATATGCAAACGATTATCGGGCCTGACCATTTTGCTCGGTTTATGGTCCGGGTCGGAGCGTAAACCCGATGGTCAACGAGAGCCAGGAAGATGAAAGCGGAGGCGTGAGTGCCTGAAATTCGGGTCGCTTCCCCATTTCGTGTAAGCGTTGACCGGCCCTAAAACGTCGGACCGAAAAGTGGACTCCGGATTTTGGATTGTTTCGATGCTCCATCAATAGATTAGATCGTCCTTTGTGCGTCCCGACGGACGCACGGCGATCTAGTGAGCGTTCTTCTGCGGTGCGGGTGCCGCGTCGGCTGGCCCAAGGCGGCTGCGCGCGGTCTTGTCACGGATCTCGGCCTTCGAGAGATAGTCGGCCTGTTCGATGAAAACTTCATGGATGAGCTTTTCGCCCACACGTTTGTTGATACTCTCGCGCAGGCCGTCGCGGAAGGCGGCGACATCGAACCCATTCTCGCTGGCGTAGTCGATCGCCGGATTCGCATAGAGATGGGAGTAGATTTCATCCACCAGCATCGTCTCCACCGGAATGCTCAGGGCAGGCAGCTTCTTGGAATCGACCGAGTAGGAGAGGCGGGTCAGAAAGTAGCCGTCCACCGTCCCGGCCTTGATGACCGGCACCGATATGACATCGGTGCTCACATAGTCGAGACCGCCGAAGAATGCAGGCGGTGGCTCGGCACTGATCTTGGCCTGTGAGAACTGGAACGAATAAAGCATCGTTCCGACCGTCACGGCGCAGATCCAGAGGGCGGCGAAGACGAACTTGATCATGCTGGCGAGGCCTGCCCGAATTCCTGCTGAGAGTAGGTGCCGTCCGTCTGGGCGCGCTGGATGGCGTCCTGAAGCAGATCGGCGACCTCATTCACTGCGCCCATATGCGCGCGGATGGTGGCTTCGTTGTCGGCGAGCTTGTCGCGCAGGCGGATAAGGGCGTCGCGGTGCGCACTGGCAAGACCGCCCTCGTTGGCTCCTTTGAGCGCGCGGGTGAGCTCGTAGAGGTGGCGGCTCTTGCGTGCATTGGAAGCCTTGAGGTCGAAGGCAGGATCATTGCGGATCGCAGCCGTCTCGGCATCGATGGTCTCCTCAATGCGGCGCATGATTGCCAGGGCGCTTGCGCCGCCGTGCTGGCTCATAGCCAGAGAGGCATTTTCGGAGTGGGCTGCGGAGGTCATATCATACATGGTTTCGTTCCGTTTCTGAACTTCAGCTCTCTTCGTCGCGGCTGGACGACGGTGCAGTGTTTACGCCCAGCGTTTTCGCGGCGTGTCGCTCGATTTCCTCGACCATGGCGGTGGAAAGAAGTGTTCGCCTGCCGATCGCCTCCTGTTCGGGCGTCTGAGAGACGGCGCCCACGGGCACTGGCTTTTCGTTTTCAACCGTGTAGTCGCGCAGGACGTTGCGGGCGATGCCGATGCCGCCTTTTTCAGCCAGCGTCTCGCTTAACTGCTGTGCCAGCATGGAGCGCCACATTTCGCCGGCAAGGCCCTCGCCGTAAACGGCGGAGGTTTCCTCGGGCAGAAGCGATTGCATGAAGTTCTGCAGCACCATCGCCTCGAACTTCTTTTCGACATCGGAGGGGGCGTTCACGCTGACCTTCGTGGTGCCGACGGGCTGGTTGTCGAACACTGCCGAGAAGCTGGCGGTCGCACCCGACTTTGCCTGGAGCCGCTCTCTGGCGGCTGCGGCTTTGGCGGGGTCGGCGGCGCGCGCCACGTTCAGGACAATGTCGCCGGGAGGCGATATCGCCAAGGCGTCCTCCATCGTTCGTGTCTGTGAGGGACATATTCACAGAACAAGCTTGTGGGAGGCTTAAGCTCCGTTTGTCCTGCGGCGTTCGATAAACTCCAGACGCTCCTTGTCGGCGGCGCTGCGTTCTTCGAGATCAGCGGCTTCGCGGTAGGCGCGGGCGAGCGCGTTGCTGCGTGCATCCGCCTGCATGATGCTCTGGGCCTCCTGCCGGGCGCGATCGGCACTTGTGCGGCTGCGCTCGAGCGCGCTGGCAACACGGCGGTGGTAGAGCTCGGGAAACAATGCGGTCATGGCGGTGCCGCTGTCGAGCGTTTCGGTGATGGTTCTTGCCTCGTCCCGAGCGGCAGCGGCTTCGGCCATGTGCGCGGCGTGCTGTGCCTGATGGAAATCCTTGAGGCGTTGCATCACCAGAACCAGTTTCTGCAGGCGCTTCTGGCGGGGTGTCGGCATCGCTAGCGCCCTTCGAAGATCGGGAAGAAGCCCTCGGCAAAGAGCCCGAGGAGCGAGGGAATGGCGAAGTAGAGAAGAATGGTGCCACCGGCGATCACGAAAGGCAGGGAGATGAAGTAGATCGGAATCTGCGGCGTGAGCTTGTTGATGAAGCCGATGGCGAGGTTCACCAGGATGGCATAGGCCAGGAACGGGCTGCCAAGCCGGATCATCACGAAGAATGCGTCGGACAGCGTGTCGGTGATGTCGGTCAGTGCCGCCTGCGGATCGAACAGGCTTTCGATCGGGGCAAGCTCGTAGGAGACCACAAGTGCGCGAATGATCTGATGGTGGAAATCGAGAACGAAAAGCAGCATCAGGGCTGACAGCGAAATGAGTGCGGTCAGGGGCGGCTGTGCTTCCGCCTCCTCAATGGCGGTACCGCCTGCCGCCATGCCGAAGCCGGAAAACATCGCCATGGATGTGCCGATGAACTGAAGCGACAGCACGTAGAGACGCGCAATGAGGCCGATCAGCGCTCCTATGGCCAGTTCCGAGGCAATGAGCAGGAACAGTGGACCAGGCTCACTGGAGACATGCGGCGTGATCAGGTCCCACAGATGTGCGAGCATGGCGAGTGTTGCCGCCACCGCCACGAACAGGCGCACCTGCATCGGCACGCGCACGCTCGAAAGCCCCGGCATAAACAGGAAGCATCCGCCGATGCGGCAAAAGGCGAGAAAGGCTGCCAGAAGCGGGGTTTCGAGCATGGCGTCAGGCCACCGCCGCGGTCACTTTCAGGAGGCGGGCGACGCGCATCAGGAAATCGAACCCAATACGCTGAGTTCGACGCCCTTTGCCATCTCAACATGGCTTAGCACCGGCAGCGTCGGGAAAAGCCGTTCGGTGATCATGCGTACATAGGGGCGCGCCTCCGGCGCGGTGACAAGCACAAAGCGTTCGCCGGCATCAAGATGCTTGCGGATGGCGGTGCTCGCTTCCTGACCAAACTCCTCGAGCTGACGTGGGTCGATGTCGAACTCGCGGATTTCGCCCTTGGCATCGCGCTTGAGTGCCTGGTGAAAGGCGAGGTCCCATCGGCCGCCGAGCCGCAGCACCTTGAGTGTGTTGCCCTCGGTCAGGTCGCCGCAGATCTGCTGTGCCATGCGAATGCGCACATGCTCCACGATCTGCTCCGTGCGGCGGATATGCGGCGCGATCTCGGCGATGGCCTCGATGATAAGGTGCAGGTTGCGGATCGACACGCGCTCGGCCAGGAGCAGCTTCAGCACCGCCTGCAGGCCCGGATAGGTGATGTGCGAGGAGCAGATTTCGTCGGCAAGCTTACGATATTCGGGGTCGAGCCGCTCAATGAGCGCCTTCATGTCCTTGTAGGAGAGGAGCTGCGGCAGGTTGTTGCGGATCACTTCGCTCAGATGGGTGAGCAGCACAGACATGTTGTCGGCGAAGGCGTAGCGCTCGCGTTTCAGGTCGTCAGCGAACATTTCCGGTACCGAGAAGGCGCGCATGCCAAAGGCGGGTTCCTTGACCTCCTCGCCGGGGATGTCGGGCATGCGGTTGTTGCCGACCAGAACGAGCAGTTCTCCCACGCGCATCTGGTATTCGGTAACCACCGTGCCATGGATCTTGATGCGGTAGCTCTTTGGCGGGATCGAATAATCGTCGGTCAGCCGCACCTCGGGCACCACGAAACCGTATTGCGCGGCGAATTTCTTGCGCATCTTGCCCATCCGGTAGGCGAGTTCCTGATGCGATGCCAGAAGCCGCGTCGAAAGCTGTTTGCCGATGAGAAGCTCGATCTCTGCGGTTTTCAGCGATGATTTGACGGAGTTGCGTTCTTCCTCTTCCTGAGAAAGCTGCTCCTGTCTCTGTGCCTCGTTGTGCTTCTCCTGCCTTTGGCGCGCCCGCCGTGGCAGCGCATAGCCGATCCCGGCCATGGCGCCGGCCAATGCCACAAAGGGCAGGAAGGGGAGACCGGGTACAAGGCCGAGCACGGTCAGGAGCATCGCGGCAACGAAGAGCGCGCGCGGATAGGCGCTGAGCTGCCCGAACACGGCCTGATCGGCGGAACCGCGCGTGCCGCCCTTGGAGACCAGAAGGCCGGCCGCCAGTGACACGATGAGAGCCGGAATCTGCGAGACAAGGCCGTCGCCCACGGAAAGTTTGGTGAAGACATCCGCCGCTTCGCCGATGCTCATGTCGTGGCGCGCGTAGCCGATGGCAATGCCGCCGACGATGTTGATGGCGGTGATGATGAGGCCGGCGATGGCATCGCCGCGTACGAATTTGGAGGCGCCGTCCATGGCGCCGAAGAAGGAGCTTTCCTCTTCCAGTTCGGCGCGCCGGCGCTGGGCTTCCTTATCGTCGATCGTACCGGCGGAAAGATCGGCATCGATGGACATCTGCTTGCCGGGAATGGCGTCGAGGGTGAAGCGGGCGCCAACCTCGGCTATACGCGTCGAACCCTTGGTGATGACGACGAAGTTCACCACCACCAGGATCATGAAGACGATCAGGCCGATGACGAAATCGCCGCTCATCACCATGCGCGAGAAACCACCGATCACGTAGCCTGCCGCGTTCGCCCCCTCATGTCCTTCCGAAAGGATCACGCGCGTCGTGGCGATGTTGAGCGAAAGGCGCAGCATCGTCGCAATGAGCAGGATTGTGGGGAAAGAGGAGAAATCCAGTGGCCTCTGAATCCACAGCGCGACCATCAGGATCAGCACCGAAAGCGCGATCGAAAACGCGAGGCCGACGTCGATCAGAAAGGCCGGGATGGGCAGGAAGAGCACCGCCAGAATGATGACAATGCCGACGGCAAAGCCGATGTCGCGGCCGTGTTTTCTGGTCTCTGCGCCCGTGATTGCTTCGCTCAACGCCATGCCGGTCTTCCCACTCGATTCAGGACGCGTTTGCACGCCCGCGCGCTGACGCTAGCGCGTCAAGCTTGCGCGAAAGAGGAGAGTGGCGCGGGAAGAGGTCAGAAGCCGCCTTCGATGCGCTGAAAGATGACGTTGCTGAAACCGGAAATCTGCGAGGCGACGAAGGGTGCCGAAAAGGCAACCGCAACGAGGATTGCCACGATCTTGGGAACGAAGGTGAGGGTGATTTCCTGCACCTGTGTCAGCGCCTGCACAAGCGCGATGCCGACGCCGACCACCATGGCGACGATGACCGCGGGGCTGGAGGCCACCAAGACGGTCCAGATCGCATACTGGACGATATCGAGGGCGTCGGCTTCGTTCATTGTCTAACGGATTATGACGCCGGGTCCGACGGGGATCTTGTCGCCGCTTTCCAGAATGGCCATGACACCATCGCTGTAAAGACGGACTTCAGCGACCTTGCCGGTGGTCTCGCCATCGGCGGACGTGATCTCGCGGCCAACTAGGCTGCCGGCCTGCGCAAGTGCGGACGCCTGCAGGATCTGGTCAAGCTTGGCATTGGCCTGCACCGACTGCTCCACCTGCGAGAACGTGGCGAGCTGCGCCACATAATCGGTGGATTCCATCGGGCTCGTGGGATCCTGGTTTTTCATCTCGGCCACCAGCAGGCGAAGGAATGCCTGATAGTCCACCGTCTGCGGTGCGGCGACCTGCTGCGTTCCGTTGCCGTAGGTCTTTGCGCCCGATGCTGCTTCAACGTTCATGGCTTACTTTCCTGCAACGGCGGCGACCGGCTGGCTCTCCGCCGCTCCTGTTTTCTGGATCATGATTTCGTCTTCGACAGGATAGAGCGCACGAATTTCCTTCAGCGCGTCATAAACCTGGCCGTTGGCCACAAGCTCCTCGACATGCTTCAGCCCGGCACGAATGCGCTCACTGGTGAAGCTGTTGAGGAGCCTGGGCAGGAGTTGACTGAAGAGACGGCGCGCGTCGTCTGCATTGTCCGGCGTGATCAGCATGATCTGTACCGTGAAATACAGCTGCCGCAGCGGCGTCCGTGCCTCTTCTGCCTGGAGAACATGGTTCTCAAGCAGGAACTGGACATTGTTCAGAAACTCCAGCGTGACCTTTCGATCGGTCTTGATGACCGCGCCGTTGACGTAGATCTTCTCGTTCGCCTTGAGTGATATTTTTAACGTGCTCATTGCTGAATGCCGTCGCGGATGATCTGCGACACCTCGATCAGCCCATCAAGGTTCTGCGATCTTCCCTGACGAACCTCTTCGCCTTCCCGCAAAAGCCATAAACCGATGGAAATCAGATTGGCCCTGAGCTCCTTGGGAAGCTCGTTTTCCGGATTGCCGAGATCGTCGATGAAGGCAGTCCAGACGCGGATCATGAAATGGATTGCCTCGACGGCTTCCTGCGAGTTCACACCCTTTTCGCGCGCGGCCTGGAGGAGATCGATTGAACGGCTTAGAACCTGTTCCTCCCGATCTCGGGCGTCGGCGAGCGAGTCTGTCTGAACTTCGCTGTAGGAAAACTGGTACATGTGCTTCCCGTTCGTTTGGTTCCGGCTGTCTGTTATCGCAGATAGTTCAAGAGGCTGAGTTGCTGGAGCCGGGCTGTCAGTGCGTATGAGGCATCGAGCTGCGCTCTCAGATCGTTGACCCGTGTCGCCGCCTCATAAGGATCGATGCCTTCGCTGTCCTTGATGAGGGTCTTGAACAGATCGACCTGAGATGAAATACGCGCGCTCGCGTCCGAGACGCGGTTTTCGACGATGCCGGCCTCGGCCTGCGCACCGGCGATGTCAGCGATCGCTTCTCCCACAAGCGTGAGCGACCTGTCGTACAGGACGTTACGGGCCTCCTCGCCGAGCGGCCCGCTGAGCAGATCGGAGATCGTGGCCGCGACCATGGCCAGTTTGCGTATACCGGTTTCATTTGCCGTGAGCGAGGTTTCGGCGGTCTCGTTCAGGGTGATGCGGCTGGTGATTTTCTGGTTGGATGCGCTCGACCAGTTGGTCTCCCATCCCGGTCCGATGAACTGGGATTCCACATAGTTTGTCAGGAAGTCATCCATATCGACCGCGCTGATGTTTGCAGCCGCCGGATCATTCTGTGTGAAACCGAATTTTGCCACGAATGCCGCATCGAAGGCGGCTTTGGCCGGGGAGGCAGGATCGTGAAAATCTGCCACCGGCTTCACGTCCGTGTTGATGCCCGCAAACAGATACTCGCCGTTCAGATTGCTGTTGAGGATGCCGGTCATCGTCTTGAGCACGCGTTCGGCTTCACCCCGCGAAACGGAGACCTGGTCGATGTCCGATTTCGCCGCGGTCAGCGAGGCAAGGAGACTTTGCCCCATATCGCCAAGCTGGGTCATTGCGTTCTGCGTTGCCGAAAGACGATTTGCTGCGATTGCGTTGGCGTCGATCAGCCCGTTCAGACGATCGATGTTGCGGTTCATCGACAGGTTGCGGCCAGCGTGTGCGCCAAGGGCGATGCCGACGTCCGAGTGGCGTCCGGTCTGCGATTCCTTCAGGCTCTCGGCAAGCTCGGCCTGCATGCGCATGGTCTGGTAGCGCAGCGTCTGCGACATGGCCAGCGACGAGATGAAGGAGGTTTTCATGTTCGGTCTCTCTACCGGGTTGCCTGCAGCAAGGTGGACAGCATTTCGTCTATCACCGAGATCAGCCGCGCTGATGCCTCATAGGCGTTTTCGAGATCGAGCAGCAGTGCCATCTCGTTGTCGACATTCACGCCGGTTGCGTTGGAGAGTGCGGTTGCCGTGCGCACGGCGAGCGCTTCCTTGCCTTCCGCACCGCTTGCAGCCTGTTTGCGGTTTGCTTCCAGCCAGCTGACGGAATCGAACGAAAAGGCCGTTACGCTGCGGTTCGTGTCGAGACCGGCCAGCGGGTCGAACGTCATGGGTTCGTCAAGGCGTTCGGAGTAGCGCAGGAGCAGATCCGAGAATGAAGCCGCGCCGGTTGTGTTGTGCAGATAGGCCGCGCCATTGGCACCGCCATCCCTTAACAGTGACGGGTCGCCACCTGCATTCTTGTCGAACGCAGCGTTCACGCGGATCGCACCGGCCAGGCCGTCAATCAGGGTGCCCGCCGGCGGGATGCCGGGCCCGCCGGCCCAGCTGAACAGGCCGGCCATATCCGGGAGTGTGCCGCTCGGATCGGTCTCCGCAAATGCCGTGATCAGGCCGCGTGCAACCTCGTCGAGCTGGCGCTGCATCTGCAGCGCGGTCTCGTCGCGCAACTGAAGGGAAGCTGCGATGGAGCCCTTTGCGCTGGTGTTGCCACCAACACCCGGCACCAGGGGCACGCCGTCGACATAGACCGAATTGCCGGTCGTTCCCGGACCATAGCTCGTGTTCGGGGTGAATGTGACGGGCCGGGGAATTGTCTCGAACAGCGTTGCTCCGTCAGCGGTGACAATCACCATGTCGTTTCCGGAGCGCGTCGTGGTCGAGATGGCCACATATTCCGAAATCTTCTTGAGGAGTGCATCCCGGCGATCCAGCGCATCCGAAACGTCGCGCCCGGAACGTGTCCCGTTCACGACCTCCGTATTGACGGTCTCGAACTCGCCCAGAAGATAGTTGAGGTCATCCACGGCCGTTGCGATGTCGCGATCGGCATCGGCTCTGAAGTTTTGCACTGCGCCCGCACCGTCATTGAGCGAACGCACCACCTGATGTGCCGCCTGCACCGCGCTTTCGGCGAGTGTTGCGTTGGAGGGGGTGCCTGCATAGAGCTGCAGCGCCTCCTGCAACTTGCTGATGGCGGTAGCAGGCGCGTTCGCGTCCTCGACGCCATTGACTGTCAGGCGCATCGTATCGAGCCCGCCGGACATGGCCTTCTGGCCCTGCCATGCGGAAATTGCGAAGAGATTTTGCCGGAAGAGAACTTCATCGGCGGCGCGTCGGATCTGGACGACGCGCGCGCCGGGAGCCATGCTGGACAGAAGCGCGCTGCGATGCGCGTAGTCCGGGTTGCTGGCTTCCGAAACGTTGCGAGAGACGACAGAGGTCTGGCGCGAGGTGTTGAAAAGCGCCGTCTGCGCGATGTTCAGTGCAGATGTCAGTGACATTTACGTTCTTCCACTCCCCCGTTCCGGAAACCCACGCTTATCGCTTCAGATTGACCAGGAGTTCCATCAGCTCGGAACCGGTCTGGAATGACTTGGAATTGGCCGTGTAGTTGCGCTGAGCCTCGATCATGTCCGTAAGCTCTGTGGCGATGTCCACATTGGACCGCTCCACCGCGCCCGGCGTTACCTTTCCAAGGCCGCCGCTTCCCGAGAAGCCCAGTTGCACACCGCCCGAGTCTGCACTTTCGGAAAAGACGTTGCCGGTGATGACCTTCAACTGGTCCGGGCTCTGCACGGTCGCGAGCGGAATGCGGTAGAGTGCGCGCCGCGATCCGTCCGCATATTGAGCGAAGACTGTGCCGTCCTCCGAAATCTCGACGCTGTCGATGGCGTAGGGTGCGCTTCCGTCTACCTTGCCGGTGACCGAGAAGTCCGTGTCGAGCTGCGTCATGTCCGACATATCAATCGTCAGCGTGTCGCCGCCTGGTACGGTCAGGGAGATGTCCGTCGGGCTGCCGCCGGCGAGTTTGCCGTTGGTCGGGTCGAAGGTGAGCGTGGTCGTGGCCAGCGGCGGGTTGGCATAGGGGAACGACGTATCAGGCGCGGCATCCGCGCGGTCGTAGACGGTGACTTCCCAGGTGTCCGCGCCGGTCTTTGTCATGTAGACGTCGAGCAACTGCTTGCCGCCGAGATTGTCGTAGGCCACGAGCGATGTCTTGTGCGTGTACTGTGCCGTGGCTGCGTTGGCGGACGGCAGGTCCGCAGCGGCGACCACATCTGAGCCTGCCGGGAGGTTGGCCGTGAGCGAGCCATTGCGCGATGGCGTCGCCACCAGCTCCGACTGCGCGATCGTCACGGTTTCAAGACCCGCATACCCGTTTGCGGTGACAGCGGGAACGCCATTGGCGTAGCTGTACCCCATGAGCTTGTAGCCAGCGGCATTGACGAGTTCGCCGTCAGCGTTCGGCACGAAAGAGCCGGCACGGGTGAGGAATGGCTGACCGTTGGTGCCCTGGACGACGAAGAAGCCGTTGCCTTCGATGGCAAGGTCCGTTCCCGACGTGGTGTATTGCAGCGGGCCGGACTTGGAAATTTCATAGCGGATCGATGTCGTGACACCGCCCGAATTGTACGAGCCGCCAGAGGACGGCAGGACAAGCGAGGAAAATTCGGCCTTCGCGCGCTTGTAACCGTTGGTGCTGGAATTGGCGATGTTGTCGGCAACGGTGGACAATCGGTTGGATTGTGCCGCCATGCCGGAAACGCCGGTACGCATCATGCCATAAAGGCCCATCGGAAGTCTCCTCGTAGTCTGCGCCGATCACGGCCAAGGTAGGAGACGTGACTTGCGTGAAACTGGTGGTGGCGTGTTCTGAAGGAAAAAAGCCGGCGGATTATGTATCCGCCAGCCGATAGCCGAGGTAGCGTTTGGAATCGATCGGGTCGAAACCGAGTTTTTCGCGCAGTTTCTTGCGCAGTTTGCTGATGTGGCTTTCGACCACATTCTCTTCGACGTCCTCGTCGAAGATGCCGTAGATGGCATTGAAGATCTGGGTCTTCGTGACCCGGCGCGTCGGGTTGCTCGCCAGATATTCCAGGATGCGACGTTCGCGGCGCGGCAGGGGAAGTGGTTGCCCCTCGATTTCCGGATCGCGTCCGTCAAAGTAGATGCGCATGGCACCGATTTCGGTAAATGTCGCGGCTTCCTGCTGGGCCCGGCGGCGGATCGCCGTGATGCGTGCCAGAATTTCGCGGATGTGCACCGGTTTGCGCACGACATCGTCGACACCCCACTCGAACATGCGCAGTGTGTCATCGAGCGAATTGCGTTCGCTGAGTGCGATCAGCGGTGCTGCCGAACGTTCGCGAATGCGCTGGGCGCGAATGTCGCCCTCTTCGCACTGGCCGAGCAGGAAAGCACTGACGGCCTTCAGTTCTTCGTCGGCGACCGTTTCGACCCATTCGCCGAATTCATCCGGTGCGAAGCCCGCGCTCGCAACCCCCTCACGATTGAAAAGTGAGTGATAACCTTCAGTCACCAGCTCACGCTCGTCTATCACGACAATCAACGGCCCGCCCTCCGAATCAACTTATGTATCAAGTGGTAACTGGTCGGGCGAATCGCACACAACCATGAAATCTCAGGAGTCAATATTGGGGAGTCGCTGTATGGATGCTTTTCAGCTCAAGGAAATCAATAAATTCAATTAATGGTTGCAGAAACTGCGTGCCTCGGGTGTCCACGCACCGAAGCCCGTTGTGACCATGTTGGTGATCACCCGGCAGACATAGCGCTTCTGCGCCGGATCGTTGTCAGGGCCGGCGTGATAGCGTGCCACGGCCATTGACCAGGAGCCGTGCCGCCGCTTTAGCTGAACCAGAAACCGGGCCGCGTAGTCGACATTCTGACGCGGGTCCAGCATGGATCCTAGATTTCGAAATTGATCGCCATGGTAGTGGTGGTTGATCTGCATGCATCCAAGATCAATGAGTTTCTTGCCCTCGCCGCGTGCCCGCTCGAAGGTGCGGATCGCTTCACCCGCGCTGCGGGCGAAGACGGCCTTGCCTTCAATGTTGAGAGCGTAAGGCTGCAGGCTTCCCTTCACGCCGGTCTCCGTGAGCCCGACAGCGTAGAGAATACCGGGCGGAACCTCATAGCGTTCCGCCGCGCGGAGGATTTCGCCCTCGCAGGCGTTGCCAGCTGCCTGCGCGTCTCCCGCGAGCATGAAGAGGCTAAATATAAAGGCCGTTCTGCGCCGCATCGGCGGTATCCTGCGCCTGTCTTCCGTCGCGGCCAGCCTGCTCTCGGGGTGAGCGTTCCCCGCCAGCTCCGCGTGAGGGGTCGCCTTCGCCCCGGCCATCGCTCATGGACTGGAACGCCCCATCGCGTGTGTTGCCGCCGGTTGCGGTGTTGCTTTGACCACTGGACGCGGACTGCTGCACCGTGACCCGGTCAATATCGTAGCCGAGCGAGCGCAGCGCCTTGACGATGGAATCGCTGTCGGTGCTGAGACGATGGCGCGCTTCGGTGTTTTCCACCTGCAGGTCCACGGTCAGTTGCTCTCCAACGATGCGCAGCCGGGCTGTCACCATCCCGAGTTCGGCCGGCTGGAGCTGAATCTTCAACGTCTGCACCATGCGCCCGGCCTCGCCCTGCTGACCGGTTTGCAGATGTGCGGCTTCGCTGGTGCCGGCGCGCGGGGCAAGAGGTGTCTGCTCGCCGCCGGCCACAGGGGCGGGTGCGGGTGCGCGCTGGATGGAAACCACGCGGATTTCAGGTTGCTGGTGCTGCTGGGCGTTGTCACGCAGCAACCCATCGCTACTGTTGCCGCCAGCGACACGCTGCGTCGCCTCGGGTTTTCCAGAATGGCCAGGCTGCTGCTCGACGGCTCCTGCGGCCGGCTTTTCGGCTGCGGAGGCATTTGCTTTCACTGCCGCCTGTGCGGTTTCGGGAGCGGGGCGTTCAGGCCTGCCCGGGGCTGCCGTAGCCGTGCGCTCCCGGGGCCGTTCATTTGCCTGGGGTGACGGCTGCCCGGCTGCAGCGTGAGGTGCAGCTGCAGCATGTTCTGAGGCTGGAGGGGCAGCGTTTGGCGCTCCATTGGCCTGCGCGGCCCTGCTTTCACCGTTCAGCGCCTGTTTGCCGTCGTCCTCAACCGCTTCAGGATCTGCAGCCACGGGTGTTGGCCTGACGCCGGCTTCAGGCGAGGTGGCGCGCATCTGATCGGAGGGATGGTCTTCCGGAAGCGAAATTTCAATGCCGTCGGCCGGCTGCTCTTCGTCGCGCGGGGCCCCTCCTGCCCACCCATTCGATGCGGCAGGGTCCAGCGTATCGGGTGCCAGCCTGTTTCTTCGTCTCCGGCTTTTCTCTCCGGGTCGCCCTTTGCTTTCTGGTTTTCCTGGAGGGCTTCCTCGAACGCGGGGGAACCAGCCTCGCCGGCGGCGCGCTTCTGCAAACCTGTGTCCAGTGACTGTGGGCCGGTCGGCAAACTCCGGCTGATAGCGGCGTTCATTGCGCGGTTTCCTCTTCAAGCAGTGCATCGATATCTTCGAGCTTGCTGCGCATTTCTTTCAGGTACCCATCGGCTTCCTCGTTCACCGGATCGCCGGGGAATACCAGGTCGTCGGTGCCCGGCGATGCGGGCGCGGTGGCGTTTTGTTCGTTCTTGACGATGCCGTTGTCCTCAATCGCTGCCTCCTCGGGAAGACCTGCCTCTGCAGGCGTCGGCTCGGGGGGCGGGGATACCGCAGACGTGTGACGGGGTTCATCCAGCACCGCCTTTGCAATGGCGGTTGCTGCGTCGAGCAGTTCCCGGTCGGCACTGGAGAGCCGGTCGCGTTCGATGCCGTTGAGCGCGGCAAGAACATCGTCGACATTATCCGAACTGACGGAAGCCATATTCGCGTAGAGAACGGCCCGTGGGTCGCTGTCACCGTCTGCGCCCTCGCTATGGGCCATGGCCTTTTGTGAGGCGAAGGCAAGGAGCCGCTCATAACCCTCAATGGCACTCTTGCGTGCGAGCCGCAGGTAGACGATTCGTGCCTGCTCGCTGGACATCTGCGCCGTAACGTCATCGACCATGCCCGGATCGACGGTTTCGTGCAGTTCCACGACGGCGGCCACGAAGGTGTCGACAAACTGCGTTGCGTAGGGTGAGCGCAGGAAACGCCGGACATATTGTTCGGACGCGCGGGCAAGCCGCTCGGTATCCCCGAGGGCGGCAGCCAAGGGGATGCTTCTGCGCAGGGCCGCCTCCTCTATCAGCGTGCCTGGACTGAGAAGCCTGGCTTCGTCAAGCATCCTGACCGCGAAAAGAGGGTTGTCCCTTGCCGTCACCGTCGCGCTGACGAGGGCGACAGGTGGCCCCACTTCCGGCGGGAGGCTCTTGGGATCGATCTCCTGGAGCACGGACCGGGCAGCGGCGAAGTCGCCCAGCGCATAGCGCACGATCGCATTGCCGAGCCGGCTTTCATCTGCATTCAGCGAAAGCTTCGAGAACAGGAGCTCCAGCGTCTTGGGATTGCCGCCGCTGAGACCATAGATGAGCAGCGCCTGCAGGTTCCGGGGGTCGGAAAAATCGTCCGGTGCGGCTTTGCGCATGCGGTTGTCGATGATGCCCAGGAGCTTCTGCTGCATGGGCAGGGCCGCATGATCGCCGTCTGCAATCCGATCCTGAACCCGCTGGAGCGAGCGGACCATCTGATAGGGCTGCATGGAAGCCGCCTCGGCACCGGCATCGAGAAACAAGCCGGTCACCAGAATGGCGGCAAGTCTCGCAACTGCCTTCATCGCGGCACTTCCAGAAGAATTTCGATGCGGCGGTTTGCGCTGGCATAGGGATCTTCCGGCACCTTCAGCCTGCGGTCGGCGAAGCCGGCCACCTGCTCAATGCGCATTTCATCCAGCCCGCCGCGCACGAGCATGTAATAGGCGGCCTGCGCGCGCGCGCTGGACAGGCGCCAGTTGTCATAAGTTTCGCTGCGGAAGGGGCGCCCGTCGGTGTGGCCGCGCACGCTGACCTTTCCGATCTGCTCGCTCAATGTCTGGCCGATTTTGTCCATGGCGAGAACGAGTTCACGCTGAGGCACTGCCGATCCCACCGGGAACATGCCATTTTCAAGATCGTCGGTGATGGACACTAGAACGCCCTCATCCGTTGCGACGACCGAAATCGAGCTTTCAAGCGGCGTGCCCGCAAACTGCGCGGCGAGTTGAGCGCGGATCTGCTCGGCCAACTGCTCGCCGCGTTTTACAGCGTCCTCAGAGGCGGGCTGCGGCATTGCCTCCTGCGTGCTCGCCATTTCCGGTTCGGCCGGAGGAACTTCTTCCTGTGGCCTGGGCTCTTCCCGTTCAACCGGTTTCATGGGCTCCACTTCGGGAACGGGTTCCAGTGCTATGGCCGTTCCCGCGTCAGTTTCCGGGGCCTCCCTGGACACGGCGGGTGGGGCATTCTCGCCATTGGTTGGGAGGTCGACATCGCTTCCCGCGGGGTTTTCGCGTGCATTATCGGGGTCACCCTGAACGCCGATCTGTGGCCGTGCGACCTGCTGTGACCAGAAATCCGGGGCGAACGGATCGCGATAGGATTCACCGCCGGAGGCGCCCGAGGACGGGCCCGCGACCTGCGCGCCGCCATCGCCCCTGTCTGACACATTCTGCATCGTGTCGGTGTTGGAAGCGATTTCTGCGAGAACGGCATAGGGATCGGAGAACAGATTTTCGTCTGAAAGCTTCTGCATATCCGAGCGGCCGACAGCGTTCTCGAAACTCATTGGTCCGGATGTCTGATCCTGGTTCTGCGATGGAGCACCGGGAGCATCGTCCTCGACATCGTTCGGTGCGCTGTCGACCGGGTCACCATCAACATCTTCAAGCCCTTTGCTGCTTGTGTTGCGGTCGATGAGCTGCACGGGGTTGAAATAGCTCGCAAGCGCGGTTTTCGTATCGTCGTCGGTTGCGTTGATCAGCCACATAACCAGAAAGAAGCACATCATGGCGGTCATGAAATCCGCGAATGCGATCTTCCATGCACCACCGTGATGGCCCTCGTCTTCGCCGCCGCCGCCGCGACGAACGATAATGATCTCGGATGCCCGATCCTCGTTTTCGGCCACGCTCATGAGATCAATCCTGCAAGTGCTTCCGACCACTCGGTGAGCCGGGTTTCAAAAAGCTCTTCATCAACCGAGATGCTGATGTCGAAGCCGGGCGCTTCCGCGAAATCCACATGACGAGCCTCTTCGCCGAGCCCCGCCTTCAGGCTTTCCCACAACACCGGTGAGCCGCTCACGCGGATGCGCAGCGTCTCGCGGTCGTCGATGGCGCTGCGTATCACGCGTTCCAGTTCGGCAATCGATCGCTTCTGCAGGTCATCCGTCAGAACACCGCCTAGGATACGTGCCGTGGCCTGCGTGGTGAGGGCGACGAGCTGATCCTCCAGAGCGGCAAAACGGGTGTTGATCGTCTGCCCAGCAGCCTCACCGAGCTGCCTGCGTAACGCTTCCATTTCTTCGGCGTGTCGCTGACGCTCCTGTTCGAGAGCTGGGCATGTTCATACGCGAGCCTCTCCGCTAGCACGGCTTCCGCCGCCGCGATCCTCTCGTCAACCTGTGTCTGCAGGGGCCGAACGGCTTCCTTCGCTGGCGGCTCCCCGGTCTCGAGAAGCGCATCGAAACGGCTGGGGGCTGCAGCGCGCGGGGGTGCGGGCGGGGAAGGGGTGCCGAAATCCGGCAGAACGTCGATCAGCGACAGAGCGGGGGGCATCAGCCGGCCTCCGCCTCAGCACGCGCCCATTTGCGCAAGATGTGTGCGGTGCGCTCTTCATTGAGGTCGACCATCCGCGCCAGTCGTTCCTGCGGCGCGGGACGGATCTTGAGACGATGGGTCCCGTATGTGTCGTCTTCCTCGAACTCGGGGTCGGAATAAGCGCCGTCCATGAGACGGGCCTGCTCTTCCTCGTGGTTGGGCAAGGCGCGCTGCGCCTCACCGGAAGCCGGATCCTGAGCGATCGCGGGGCGCATGAGGTTGGTGCCGATTGGCTTCAGGCCGAACCAGGTGACAAGGAAAGCCACGAGAATGAAGGCGGCAGCGTTGATCAGCGTGCCCGTATGCTGCCCGACGGCATCGAGAATTCCAGGCTCCGGCATCGGTGTGCCGTCGAGACCGTCGATAAACTCCACCGAGGAGACGTTGATCACGTCGCCACGGGTTTCGTTGAAGCCGGTGGCGGAAGCAACAACATTCTGGATATCGGCAATGCGTTCACCGATCTGCTCGGGTGTTGCATTGGGCCCGAGGATCTCCATGATCCGAGCCTGATTGACGACCACGGCGATCGACATCTTGTCGACGCTATACCCATTGCTGGTGGTGGCGATGCGTTTGGTGTTCAGTTCGTAGTTGGTGGTTTCCTCACGGCGTTCGCTCTCTTCGGAGGACTTCGGACCGGCCGTCGCAGCGGTATCGTCCTCGGGAAGATTCTGAGCCACGGAGGTCGGCTGAATGGCTGTCTCGCGATTCGCACTGTCGCTGGAGCGAACCACCTGGACCGACCGCTCCACCCGTGATTTCGGGTCGTAAATGACCTCCTCGATCTGGCGGGCGTCGGTGTTGACGTCGGCCTTGACGCTGGCACGGAAATTGTCGGGCCCAAGATAGGGAGCCAATGCGCGGCGGATGTTCTGCTCGATCTGGTTTTCGACCGTGCGTTCCACCCCGATGGAGCGCTGTGCGGTGCTGTTGGAGGGATCGTCGCCGGCGGCCAGCAGTGTACCCGTGGAATCAAGCACGGTCACCTTTTCCGCGTCGAGGCCGGGCACGGCTGCCGAGACGAGGTAGCGGATGGAAGACGCTGCATTGGTGGCGTCGAGACTGGACGCGCGAATGACGACGGACGCCGAAGGCTGGCGTTCCTCGGTGCGGAACGTGCCGCGTTCCTGCATGACGATGTGAACCCGTGCGGCCTTGATGCCGGCGAGCGACTGGATGGTACGGGCAATCTCGCCTTCCAGTGCCCGAACGCGCGTGACTTGCTGCATGAAGGTGGTCAGGCCGAGAGAACCGACATTGTCGAAGAGTTCGTAGCCTGCATTGGTGCTGCTCGGCAGGCCCTTTTCCGCAAGTAGCATGCGCGCCTGGGCTGTCTTGCCGGCAGGAACCAGAACCGCGGTGCCATCGGAAATCACGTCGAAGCCGATGCCGGCTTCACCCAGCACGAGGCCTATCTGATTGACGTCGGACCGCTCGAGCCCGACATAGAGCGTTTCGTAGGCGGGCCTGTTGAGATAGGCCGCGCCGGCAACGATGACGGCCATGACCAGTGCCAGCATGCCGCCCAGAAGGGCGAGCCGGCGGGGGCCGAGGCTTTTCAGGTTTTCAACGACGGTCTGAATCTGCTCAGGCAACGCCCAATGCTCCCATACGAATTCTGACCGGGAGACTAGACGCCGAAGCTTGTGCGAAAATGAAATGAGGCCGCAATGCGGCCCCATTCGATACCTGGTGTTTTTGTAAACGCTGGCTCTACTTGAACAGGGCCAGAATGCTCTGCGCGTTCTGATTGGCGATGGCCAGGGCCTGAATACCGAGCTGCTGCTGCACCTGGAGTGCCTGTAGTCGTGTCGATTCCTCGTTCATGTCAGCGTCGACGAGCTGTCCGACGCCGCGCTCAATGGAATCCATCAAATTGGAAACGAAGTCCTTCTGCAGATCGAGGCGAGTCTTTGCGGCACCGAGATCGGCAGCGGCGTTTGACATGCCCGACAGGGCCGTTTCCACATCGGTCAGATAGCCGTCGATATCGGCATCCGCGCCATTGGTGACGATGTCGATCAGCATGATGTCGTCCGCCAGCCCGCCCGGCAGACCGCCGGCGGCGAAAAGCTTCACGCTGGCAATGTCGATCTGGATCGTGCCGACCGTGACCGTGCCTGCTGAAGAGCGGTTGTAGGCGGAGACGACTTCCATATTGCCTGTATCGTCCGTTGCCAGAATGTTGGTGCCTGCATAGCTTGCGCCGGTGGCAGCGCTCTTGATGTGGTCAAGCAGGATTTCGATTTCGGCCTGGATCTTGCCTTGGTTTTCCGCGCTTGCGCCGCGTGCCGTCACCAGTTTGGATTTGATCGCGTCGACCGCTTCCAGAACGTTGTTCATGGCGGTGTAGGAGGTGTCGATCTTGCCGGCGCCGAGGCCGAGCGCGTCCTGCACGGCGGATAACGCCTTGTTGTCGGAACGCATGGTTGTAGCGATGGACCAATAGGCCGCATTGTCGCTCGCTTCAGCGACGCGGTAGCCGGTGGAGATCCGGCCCTGAACGACGTCCATGGACTTGTTGGTCGCTTTCAGGCTCTGCAATGCCACCATTGCAGAAGTGTTGGTCATGATGCTGGCCACGTGATCACCCCTTTGTTCAGCCGCCCCTGATGCACCGCGTGATGGCGCCGGGTATGGTTAACAATAGGTAGAAGCACATGGTTAACAGCCGATTAACGGACGTTAACTGTTATTGGCAAGATCAAAAAAATAGACGGGCCGCTCGTGTGAGCGGCCCGTCCATTGTGGTGGGATGCCGACGCTCGCGCGCCGGGATCAACCTTTTAGCGGAACAGCGACAGGATGTTCTGCGAGTTGGAGTTGGCGATCGACAGCGCCTGAATGCCCAGCTGCTGCTGGACCTGCAGGGCCGACAGACGGGCCGACTCTTCGTTCATGTCCGCATCGACCAGCTGGCCAACACCACGCTCGATGGCGTCGGAGAGCTTGCCAACGAAGTCTTTCTGCAGGTCCACGCGCGACTTGGCGGCACCGAGCTCGGCAGCCTGATCAGCGAGGGCGGCGAGAGCCGTCTCGACGGTGCCAAGTGCGGTGTCGACTGCGGCGTCGGCAACCTGGCCGCCCGAAGCATCGAACAGGGCTGCCGCAACGACGTTCGCCGCGCTACCAGCGGTGCCGGCTGCGTCGAGCACCAGAACGTCGGCACCCGTCAGCGTGACTTCGTCGATGGAGACGGTCGTGCCGGTACGGTTGTAGGATGCGACGATGTTCACATCGGCGTTGTCCTGGATGATGTTGGAACCGGCATAGTTGGAGTTGCCGACAACCGAGGTGATGTGCTCCTGGAGCGCGTTGATTTCGCCCTGGATCTTCTGCTGGTCTTCCTGCGAAGCACCGCGTGCCGTGACAAGCTTCTGCTTGATCTTGTCGACGGTGTCGATGACTTCATTGATACCCGTGTAGGCCGTGTCGACTTTACCGGCACCGAGACCCAGAGCATCCTGAACGCTGGACAGGGCCTTGTTGTCGGACTTCATCGAAGTCGCGATCGACCAGTAAGCTGCGTTGTCGGCAGCTTCGCCCACGCGCAGGCCCGTCGAAATGCGGGACTGGGTGGTAGCCATGTTCTTGGAGATGTTGTTGAGGGTCTGCAGCGCCGTCATTGCCGACGCGTTGGTCATAAGACTTGCCATGGGATAAACGCCCCTGAAATACAAAACATACGAGGGACATACCGGGCTCACCGGTATGACGGAGCGGCATCATGCCCTTGATCCCGTTGGAAGATCTGTCCGCCATGCTTGAGGGCATTTATCGCGGGAAAGTCCTACCAAAAGGATAATGGGCCGGCTTAATTTCGGGGGATGTGACTTTTTTCGGATAGACGCCGTCAAGCTTACACGAATGAGCGAACAAGGCTGCCGACGAGCAGGTTCCAGCCGTCGATCAGGACGAAGAACAATATCTTGAACGGAAGAGACACGACCGTCGGTGGCAGCATCATCATGCCCATCGACATGGTGATGGTCGCGACGATGAGATCAATGACGAGGAAGGGCAGCACGATCAGGAAACCGATCTCGAAACCGCGCCTGATTTCCGAAATCATGAACGCGGGCACCAGCACCCGCAGGTCTGCTGTTTCCACCGTTGCGTCGATGTCGATGTTGCCGCGTTCGGCTGCGAGATCGGCAAAGAGAGCGAAATCCTTCTCGCGGACGTTGTTTACCATGAAGCCGCGGAACGGCTCGGCGATACGCTGCACCGCATCCTCTTCGCTGATTTCATTGTTCATCAGCGGGCGTATTCCTTCCGCCCAGGCACGGTCGAAGGTCGGGGCCATGACATAGAAGGTCATGAACAATGACAGGCTGATCAGGATCAGGTTGGCCGGTGTGGTCGGCAGACCCATGCCCGCGCGCAGGATCGAGAAGGCGATCACGAAGCGGGTAAAGCTCGTGACCATGATCAGGATACCGGGTGCAACGGAAAGAACCGTCAGCAGACCGAACAGCTGGATGATCGTGCCGATGGTTGAGCCATCGGCACCTGTCAGCGCGCCAAGGTCGATGGATTGAGCTGCCGCAGCGGATGGAAACAGCGCGCTGGCGGCCAGAAGAGCAAGTCGTCTCATTCGAACAGCAGGGCCCTGAACAGGATTTGTTTGACCGCGCCTTCGCTGCGGATACTGGCGCGCTCTGCAAGATCGGAGCGCAGGTGCTGGAGACCGCTGGCCGTTTCCACCTGACGCAGTTTCACCGTGCGCAGATAGGCGAACAGGTCCTGATGGATGGCGGCTGCAACCACGGGATCGGGTTCGCCTTCAAAGACGAGGGAGAGCTCGGCCCGGACCCAGATCTCGCTTGGCTCGGCCAGATTGGTGGTGATCGGCTCCATCATGAAAATGCCGGGTTGCGTGGGCGCCGCAGCGTCCTCTTCCATGGCGTGTTCGGCAGTTGTGGTTTCGGTCGCGGCGGCGGCAGCTTCCTCGGGGCCGCCCGATCTGCTCTGCAGATAGCCGCCGGCGAACCATGCAGCCCCGGCGGCAAGCGCCGACATGACCAGCAGCATCGCCAGCTGGACCACGAGGGACGGCCCTTTTTTCTCTTGTGGTTGCTGTTCAAGCAGCGCCATGCGTCTTCTGGCTCCGGCGTCGGGTTAGAATGGAAGCACCTGGTCGAGGAACTGCTGGCCGTAGGGCGGCTGCTGAACCTCGCTGATCCGTCCGCGTCCACCGTAGGAGATGCGCGCCTCGGCAATGCGCTCGTAGGAGATCATGTTCTGCGGGTCGATGTCGCTCGGCCGAACGATGCCCTCGATGGTGAGAATGCGCAGCTCTGCGTTGACGCGCACTTCCTGGGTGCCGCGAATGCGCAGGTTTCCGTTGGACATCACCTGTGTGACCACGGCCGCCACAAGAAGACGGATGTTTTCCGAGCGTTCTGTCTGTCCGCCCCCTGCGGTCGACGTGCCGGAGCCGATCTTGCCTTCTGCTGCGGCGGAAGAGCCCGCGCCGCCGATCGAATAGGAGCCGGAAAGGCCAAGACTGCGCGCCGCATCGCGGGAGCGCTCGGATTCGTTCTTGAAACGCGCCTTGTCGTTGATCGAGATTTCGACGGTCAGAATGTCGCCGACATTGAGCGCGCGCGGATCGGTGAAGAGCCGACTCTGCTTGTCGTCCCAAAGAGAATAACGCGTGAGCGCCGGGGCGGGGCGTTTTGGATAGTTGTAGGCCGCCATCACTTCTGGATCGATTGTGGCACCGACCTGAGTCATGGCCGGTTCCTTTCCGATCTCCTTCAGCGACTGTGAGCAGCCGGCGACGAAGGCCAGTGGCAGGAGAAATACGGGCCGGAACGTCATGTCGGGTCCTCCGGACGCGCGGCGCTGGCGATGATGGTCGTCAGTGTCGCTGCGGACTTGCTGTTCATTTCATTGAGGATGATGCCGGCCGTGCGCGGTTCGAGCTTCATCAGGATCGCGGCGGCAAGCTCCACACGGACTTCCGCAAGGCGCTCGGCGGCAGCGTCGGGCCGCATGGAGGCGTAGATCTCCACAATGCCGGCCTCTGCCTGCGCCAGGAAGACGTTGCGGCGCTGAAGCCAGCCTTCATAGTCGGCGCGCTTCTGCTCAAGCGCGGCAATGCGTTCGTCCACTTCGCCCCTGAGCTTCTTCAGTTCCATGGCCTGGAGCGCATAGCGGCGGTCCCGCGCGGCGTCGGCAATATTGGCGCAGAAACGTTCCACCTCGTCCGGTTTCATGCTGGCAGGATTGTCTGCCGCCAGCGCATGGAGCGGCGCGATTTGTGTGGCGAAAACGAGACCGGCGAACGCGGCGGAGGCGGTTTTCTTCAATTGGGTCCGGCGTGACATACGGCGCACCTATTGCAGCACGAGTTCGGCCTGAAGCGCACCGGCGGACTTGATGCCCTGCAGGATGGCAATGATGCCATCGGGCTTCACGCCCAGCCGATTGAGGCCGGAAACGAGGGTTTGCAGATTGGGACCGTCCAGCAGGGCCACATTGGCATCGGGCTGGTCGGCTTCGATTTCGGTAAACGGTTCGATCGCAGTCTCACCGCGCGAGAATGGCTCTGGCTGGACCACGCGCGGTGTCTCTGTGATGCGCACGGTGAGCGTGCCGTGGCTTATGGCAACGCGGGAGATGCGGACGTCATTGCCGATGACCACGGTGCCGGTGCGTTCGTCGACCACAACGCGGGCTGGGCCGTCGGACTCCACCATCAGGTTTTCGATTTCGGCGTAGAAGCGGGCGTAAGAGATGCCCTTCGGCCGGCGGATGCGGATCGTGCGGGCATCCTCTTCCTGGGCGAGCCGGGCACCGAAACGCGAGCCGGTATAGGTGTTGATCGCATCCGCAACGCGCACGGCTGTTGAGAAATCCGCATTGCGCAACTGCAGGACGAGGCTTGCGCTGTCGGACATGGACGCCTCGACCTTGCGTTCGATGATGGCGCCATTGGGCACGCGGCCCGAGGTCGGCACGCCCTGCGTCAATGTTTCTGCCTGCCCCTGGGCGCTGAAGCCGGAAACGATGACGGACCCCTGTGCCACGGCGTAAATCTCGCCATCGGCAGCGCGAAGGGGGGTCATCACCAGTGTACCGCCGGCGAGCGATGTCGCGTCGCCCAGCGAGGAGACGCTGACGTCGATCCGTGCGCCCGACTGCACGAAGGGCGGGAGGTTTGCGGTGACGATGACGGCGGCAACGTTTTTTGCGCGGGCGCGACCGCCTTCCGACGCGATGCCGAGATTTTCAAGCATCGCGCGCATGGACTGTTCGGTGAAGGGCGAGTTGCGCAGGCTGTCGCCGCTGCCCTGCAGACCGATCACCAGGCCGTAGCCGACAAGCTGGTTGTCGCGTGCGGCCTGCAGCATCGCAATGTCCTTGATGCGCGATGCGGCGCCGGCCGGCAGGGCCAGCGTCAGCGCCATCAGGACTGAAAGGAAAAGGCGAGACATCATATGGCACCGACCTGAACGCTTCCATCAGCCAGCACCACACCCGTGAAGGTGCGGCCGCTCTCGATGTTGCGCAACCGGATCATGTCGCCGGCGGCACCCGCCTGAAGCGGAACCGCGCGCAGGGAAATGACGAGGGGACCTTCGCTGAAGGTCACGGTGACGGGGCTGCCGGTTTCCACCAGATAGGCCTCGCGCACATAGCTGATGGGGATGAGACGGCCTGGAAGCAGCGTGCGCCGGGCAACCTTGCCGTCAATGTCTTCCAGCATCCGCGCAATCGCCGTGTTGCCTCGTGGCGGGCGGCGCAGAACCACCTCGTCGAGCGCGTCGACGGAGATGGTTTCGCCGGGATAGATGACGCGGGTGGACACCACCGCCTGCTCCAGCGCCGCAGCCGGAAGGCCGGTCGCAACAAAGCTGGCCAGTGCGAGGATGAGCGCGGAGAGGAGGGTGTGCCGCTTCATGCGAACCTACCGGATCGACTGGGTGACGGTTGCAGCCATTTCATCGGCCGCGCGGATGACCTTCGAGTTCATCTCGTAAGCGCGCTGTGCCGAGATCAGCTCTGTGATTTCCTTCACGGGGTCCACATTGGAGCCTTCGAGATAGCCCTGCTCGATGACGGCGAAGCCCGGATCGCCCGGCACGCCCTGAATGGCGGCTCCGGAAGCGGGAGTCTCACGGAACAGATTGTCGCCAATCGGGTCGAGACCGGCTTCATTGGCGAAGTTGGCAAGCGTGAGCTGGCCCAGATCCTGAAGCTCTGCCTGCCCGTCGATCCGTGCAAAAACCTGTCCGGTCTTGTTGATCACGACCTCCACGGCATCTTCGGGAATGACGATTGCCGGGTTCACGTTGTAGCCCTGGGTGGTGACGAGCTGGCCTGTTGCATTGGTGTTGAAGGAGCCGGCGCGCGTATAGAGCGGCTCGCCATCAGTGCCTTCGATCTCGAACCAGCCCTTGCCGACCAGCGCGACATCCAGCTTGTTGCCGGTGTTGTTCATCGGCCCCTGGATATGCAGGTTGCGGACAGCCGCGGCCTTGACGCCGAGGCCCACATTTGCACCCTCCGGCACGATGGCCTGGTTGGCGCGGCTGGGAACGCCCTGCATGCGCTCGGTCTGATAGAGCAGGTCCGAGAACTCGGCGCGGGCGCGCTTGAAGCCGGTCGTGTTGATGTTGGCGATGTTGTTGGCGATGACTTCAAGATTGAGCTGTTGGGCGCTCATGCCGGTGGCGGCGATCGACAGGGCTTTCATGAATCAGGCTCCTCAGATGGCCATGCGGCTGATGTCGAGATAGGCGGTGACGAGCTTGTCGCGGACGGCGATCGCCGCCTGCAGCGCCTGCTCGGCACTCATGACGGCATCCACCACTTCGCGGGTTTCGGCTTCGCCCTGAAGTGCCTTCAGCGAAACGCCCTCGGCGTGGTTGAGCCTTGCCATGGTGTTGGCGGCTGCTTCGCCCAGCATGGCGCTGAAGGCTTCTCCGTTTTCGGAGGCGGGGGCCTGGCGTGCCGGCTGGACACCGGTGGCTTGCGTCAGTGTCGAAGGGGCAATGCTGCCGACTGGAGGAATCATGACTGGCTCCGCATCAAATCAATGGTCATGGAAATGAGTTCGCGCGCCTGCTTGATGACCTGCAGGTTCGCTTCGTAGCCGCGATTGGCCTCGCGCATGTCGGCCATCTCGATCAGCACGTTCACATTCGGCATCTTGACGTAGCCGCGCTCGTCTGCCGCCTCGTGGCCGGGGTTGAACTCAAGGGTGAACTCGGTGGGATCGCGGGCGACCGATCCGACCTCGACGACGCTGCCGCCGATATTGCGGTCGAGCTCGGCGACGAAGCTGATCGTCTTGCGGCGATAGGGGTCTCCGCCCGGAATGTCGCTGGTGGACTTGGCGTTCGCCAGGTTTTCCGAAACCACCTGCATGCGCTCGGACTGTGCCTGCAGGCCGGATGCGGCGACTTTCAGGGATGCGGAAAGCGGGTCCACGGATTATCCTCTCGACGTGTTCATGAGCATGCGGTGAAAGGCCTTGACGATGGCCGTGTTGAGCTCGAACGAGCGGCGAACCTCACCTGCATTGGCCAGTTCGTCTTCCATTTTCACCGTGTTCTCCGAGGGCAGGACTGCCGGGTCCTCGGTGCTTCCGACGGCGAAGGAAGCGTTGGTCGCGCCAAATTGCAGATGGTTCGGATTGGTGCTCTTCAAAGCCACCCGCGAGCCGTTCAGAACATTTTCGAACGGCTCGACCTCAAGCGCCCTGTAGCCGGGCGTGTTGATGTTGGCGACATTGCTCGCCACCGTCGTCTGACGGACGGAAAGCCATTTCGCCTGCTGGGTGGCGAGATCGAACAGGTTGACGGGCTGCATGAGGCAGGTCTCTCAGTCTATGCAAACATCCTGAATGGCACTTTAGGCAGCCAGTCTTGTGCGGGCCTTACGTCCCGTCTTCGGCAGATAGCTTGATCACCAGTTCGCGCGTCGTGATCATTTCCCACTGCCCGTTTTTCCAGACGATCTGGCGACGCGACTGCCATCCGGCAGGCGTGAGCCGCGCTGGACCAGCCAGTAGCCGTCTTCATCTTCGATCATGCGCGCCCCCCGACCGCGTGCACCAGGCGGAAGCCCGGCTCATCGCCAGGGAAGGGTTGATCCTCGAGCGCCCCGGTCGGTGTGCGGCCAACCGTGCCGGTGGAGGTGTAGTCGACCTGTGGCAGCGGGATTATCTGGGAGGGAATGCGTGCGCCAACCAAGGCAGGCAGAGCCTCGCGTGACGGCCCCTGCGGGGAGGGGCGGCCGGCAAATGTCATGGGGCGAACGCCAAACTGTTCCTGATTGAAGAAGATATACCAGGGAAACATGGCACAGACGGCGGCAAGCCCGAGGCCACCGAGCATGATCATCCAGTCACTCCGGCTGCTGCTCGGCTTGTGCAGGGCGCTCGCCTTTTGAAGGCGACGCGGAAGAAATGCGGATCGTCGGGAAGGCGGAGGAGCCTCGACAACGGGTACGGCGGTCGGGTTCGGTTCGGTTCGCCGCCCGTCCGGCAGTTCAAGACTGGCCAGTTTCAGCGTCATTGTACCGGTTCTCCGGCTTTCAGTTTCATCGCCAGATCCGTGAAGGGATCAGTCGAACGTGGATCGTTCGGCGACTGGGTGAGGGCATCGTAGATCAGCGGTATCTGACGCACGGCCTGATCCAGCTCGGCATCGTTTCCGGGCTGGTACGCGCCGAGCAGGCGAATGTCGCGTGTGTCCTCAAAACGGGCGATCATGGAGCGTAGCCGGGTTACGAGGCGTTTTTCGTCGGGTTTCCAGGCGCGATCGGCAAGGCGCGAGATAGAGGCCAGCGGATTGACGGGTGGAAAGCGTCCCTGTTCTGCAATGGCGCGGTCGAGCACGACATGACCGTCGAGAATGCCACGTACGGCGTCGGCAACCGGGTCGTTGTGATCGTCGCCGTCGACAAGGACGGACAGTATTGCGGTGATGGAGCCGCGGCCGGTTTCGCCGGGCCCCGGCGCGTTCGAGCAGGCGTGGCAGTTCCGTGAACACCGAGGCAGGATAGCCGCGCGCCACGGGTGGCTCGCCGGCGCCGATTGAGACCTCGCGCAGGGCATGGGCAAAGCGCGTGATGGAATCGAGAATGAGCAGTACCCTGTCACCGCGATCGCGAAAGTACTCCGCGACGCTCATGGCCGTATCCGGCGCGCGCCGGCGCATCATGGCGCTTTCGTCACTGGTAGCGACCACAGCCACTGATTTGGCCATGCCCTGCGGTCCGATCGTGTCTTCGAGGAATTCACGGACCTCACGCCCGCGTTCTCCCACCAGCGCGATCACCACCGTGTCGAACGCATCCGCGTTGGCCAGCATGGATAGAAGCGTGGACTTGCCGACACCGGAACCGGCGAAAACACCGAGCCGCTGCCCATGGCAAAGCGGGGTGAAGATGTCGATGACCCGAACGCCCGTTCGGAACGCTTCTGAAACCCGCTGCCGCTGCATGGCCGGCGGCGTGACGGGGGCGAAGCCTGAGGCCGGAGGTGCGCCAGTGGGAGCGGGTTTCCCATCGGCGGGCCGGCCAAGGGCGTCGACGACCCTGCCGCGCCACGACGGGGCGGGCGCGAGATCGAGTTGTCCACGGTTGAACACGGCTTCGCCGAGACCGACGGAGCCGGCTTCTTCGTAAGGCGCGACGAGAACACCATCCTGCGTGATGCGCACCACTTCGCCCGCGCCGGCAATGCCGCCCTTGCGATTGCGCCGCGATACCAGGTCTCCGAGCCTTGCCGTTTCCGACAGGCCGCGCACGCTATAATGCGTGGGAGAAACTTCGCTGACGCGCCCGCCATGCCGGACGAGAAAACGCTCATCGCCCGCGATGCGCCGATGGGCTTCTTCCAGTGCCGTGAGCACGGTTTCCCTCGGCGGTGGGGCTGGCACTGCGGGTTCTGTCACGGCTTCACTCATGCGCCCAGCAGTTTGATGGCATCTTTCAGCGCGGTGTCGCTATCGCTCATCAGCGCCGAGACGTGTTCAAAGGTGCGCTGCACCTCAATGAGGTTCATCATTTCGAGAACCGGATTGACGTTGGCTTCTTCCACGAAACCCTGGGCCACGCCGACATCCGGCTGGTCGATCACCGGCTGCGCATCATTGGCAACGAAGCCGGAGTTGCCGAACCGCGCATAGTCCTGCGAGGGAGCGAAGGCGTAGAGGCCAATGGCGCCGACCAACTGGCCATTCTGGCGCAGCGTGCCGTCGGCGCTTGCCTCCGGCGGTCCGGCAAGGGGATCGAGCAGCAGCGGCGCGCCGCCGGCGTCGAGCACCGGGTGCCCGTCTATGCTGACCAGTTCGCCGGTCTCGCGCATGGTGAAGCGCCCGTCACGCGTGACGACGGTCCCGGCCGGTGTCTCCAGCGCGAACCAGGCATCGCCCTGTACTGCGAAGTCGAAAGGGTTTTTCGTTTCACGCAGGCCGCCTGCATGGATGGCGATGCTGGGCGTGCCGGGTGCGGCAAAGGAAACCGAATCCGGACCGTCGCCATTGACCATGTCGCGGAAATTCACCGATGTGGCGCGAAAGCCGACCGTACCGGCATTTGCGACGTTGTCGGCCAGTGTCCCAAGGCGCTTTTCAAGCGCCACCTGGGAGGAAAGGGCGACGTAGAGTCCGGTCTGCATTGGGTCTCTTACCTCTTCAACTGCGCAATGGTGAAAAGCATGTCGGTGGAGATGCCGAACTCCGCCGGCTGACTGAACAGCGCGGCGATGGAGGTCTGCTGGGAGCTGGTCGGGTTTTCAAGCTCCCACATGGTGGTGAAGCGCTTCAGAAAGTCCTCCAGCTTCTCCGGATCCCGAAAATCCGCGATGTCAATGCGCTCCCTGATCATCTCGACCTGCTTGTCGATGTCGGCCTGGGCCAGCGCTGGGGGGAAACCGAGCGCGGTGCGCACCACCTGGGCGATGGCCTTGTCAGCGAGCAGTTCATAGTAGGAGCGGAATTCGGGGGCCTTGCGCTGGAAATAGAGCGCCAGCCGCACGCCCTCGTTCTCCCTGCCTGCATCTTCTTCAAGCGTCTGGCGCACATAGCGTTCGACGGCGAGGTTGTTTGCGATGTTGTAGGTGGTCGCGTCTTCGCCGTAGCGGGCGAAATTGAAGGCTTCCGCGAGTGCCCTGTAGCGCTTGTCTTCGGTCTGGTTCGCAGGGCTTTCGGGATCATCGATACCACCCTCCAGAATCGAACGCAGGAATTTGAGGTCGATCACTTCGTCCACCTCGAACCCATGCGCCATGAGCGCGAAGGTCAGCATGTCCTGGTCGCCCATGAGATCATCGACGGATTTGATGTCGGGTATTTTCGCCAGGTAGTTGTTGATGCTGCCGATCAGTGCGGGATCGTTTGGTGCCGTGCCGTTCTTGATCGCGCGTGTAAGATATTTGTCGACCGTTCCCTTCTGGGCCGGGTTGTAGTTGGTGGTGTCGACGCCGCCGGCCGCAAAATTATAGGTGCGGGCAAATTCGACATAGCGCTTGTCGGTCAGCTTGTTGGCGAAGCTGTCGGGGTCGCTGATGCCCTCCTCCAGAACCTTCACCATGAACGCCTTGGCGTAGGCCATGTCGTCCAGCCCGTGTGCTTTCATGGCATAGCGAAAGAGGCGGTCGTCGTTGACGAACTCCTCAATGGAGGTCACCCGACCGATGTTCTCCTGATAATATTCGGTCTCGCGCTGCACCATGGGCTGCGACTGCACGCGCTCCAGCGACCGCGATAGGTCGCGGTTGATGAGGTTGTAGCTCGTGAACGTGTTGATCAAGGCGCACCCTCCGCCATCTTCGGTTGCGCAACCCTAGTTCGCCTATCTTGCGCGAGGCTTTCGCGTGGACTTCCGGCATTCAAGCCTCACGCAAGCCACGACGGCTACACATGACGAAAGGCCTAAAAAGTAATGGCGGTATAGATGGGTATTCTTGTCGGACTGGTGGTAACGCTCGGCTGCGTGATCGGCGGCTATATGGCAATGGGCGGGCATGTGGACGTGCTTTTCCAGCCGTGGGAAGTGGTGATCATCTGCGGCGCGGCATTCGGCACGTTTCTGGTCGCCAACCCCATGTCGACCGTGAAGGACGCCGGCAAGGCCTGTGTGGAGGCTTTCAAGGGCGCGGTTCCGAAGGAAACCGAGTATCTGGAGACACTCGGTGTCCTGCACAGCCTGATGCGGGAACTGCGATCCAAGTCTCGCAGCGAGGTTGAAGCCCATATCGACAACCCGGAAGAATCCGCGATCTTTCAGACTTATCCGACGATCCTGAAAAACACGGATCTTACCAATTTTATCTGCGATTACTGCCGTATCATCATTATCGGCAATGCCCGGCCCTTCGAGATCGAAGCGTTGATGGATGAAGAAATCCAGACCATCCGGCGTGACAAGCTGAAGTCATACAATGCACTTGTCGCCGTCTCCGAAGGACTGCCGGCGCTCGGTATCGTGGCTGCCGTGCTGGGCGTCATCAAGGCCATGGGCGCGATCAACGAGTCGCCCGAGATACTGGGTGGCCTGGTCGGTGCCGCGCTTGTGGGTACCTTCCTCGGCATCTTCATGTCCTATGCCGTGGTCGGCCCGATCGCGACCAAGATCAAGATCGTGCGCGAAAAGAAGAACCGGCTCTACGTCATCGTGAAGCAGACGCTGCTTGCCTACATGAACGGCTCGCTGCCGCAGGTGGCGCTTGAGTTCGGCCGCAAGACCATTTCCGCTTATGACCGGCCGACGATCGATGCGGTCGAGCAGAGCACCATGAATGCCGGTGGCGAAAAGCAGGCCGCGTGATGCAGCAGGATCAACGGAGTAACAGTCGATCATGGCGCTGACGGAAGACCCAGAACTGATGCGTGCGCTGGTCGTGGAGCGGCTGGTGGGCGCCACCGGAGATCCGCGAAAGGTGGTCGAGGCTGCGCGCTCCTGTGCGACACGGGCCCTGCCGCGCGTGATGGAAAGCCTGGAAGAGAAGCTGCCGACACCGATTGCGGTGGATCTGGTTGATGTGGAGATCGTGCGGCTTGCGGACCTGAAGCCCCAGCCCGATTGCTGCGATGCGCTGGTGGTCGTTCCCGGAGAAGTTTCCGGAGACGCGCTGACCATGCGGCTCGACCCCACGGCCATTTCCCTGCTCGTCGGTGCGATGTTCGGCGGCAATCCCGAGTTGCCGGCGGTTCCGGTCGAGCGCCCGCCTTCTGCCATCGAGCGCGATGTGGCGGCCCATGCTTTCGAGCTCTTCGCAAAGGCTCTGAACGGAAAAGGTGCCCGTTCTCTTGGCCTGCGGCTGCAGATGCCCACGGTGCTGGCGGGTGCGGATTTCCGCCGCTTCGTCGTGCGTGACGGTCCGGGTGTGCGGATACGGTTTGCCGTTGGCGGGGAAGAGCAGGGCGGCCTTTTGACCGCATGGATGCCGCAGCGGCTGCTGCTTGAAACACGCGACACCGAGGCGGAAGACAAGCGCCAGCAGAATGCGAAGGCGGCCGACTGGCACAACCGGTTCAGCGATGAGGTCATGCGCTCGAATGTGCGCCTCAAAGCAACCATCCCGCTGATGCGCATGGCGCTTGGACAACTCGCGTCGCTTCACGAAGGTCAGGTGATCGAGTTTGGCGACGGCGCGCAGCCTGAGGCGCGGCTCGCCGTGCGCGACAAGACGGTGTTCACCTGTGACTTCGGCAAGGCCGGACATCACTACACGGTGCGGATCAAACAGCCCTTCGACGCCCGCAAGGATGTCGTCGAGGGACTTCTGGCGCAATGATGTGCCGGAAAGGCGGTGAAGGAGAATGACGATGACGAATGCCGAGCCTGAGCCGCAGGAAAACGGCGAGGAAGAGCTCAACAAGGCGATTGAGGAACTCAAGGACGTTCTTCACGAGGATGGTCCCGGGGCGCGTGAAAGGGTCGATTCCTTTTCGGGAAATCCAGACCTGGTCATGAGCATCCCGGTTGAGGTTCAGATTGTACTGGGCAGCGCCGAGATGCCGGTATCGCAGCTCATGGCCTTGAAGAAGGGTTCGACGGTGTCACTCAACCGGCGTGTCGGCGAACCGGTGGAGATCGTGGTGAACGGTCGACGCATCGCACGGGGCGAGATCACGCTGGTCGATGACGATCCGTCACGTTTCGGTGTGAAACTGACTGAGATCGCCGGCAAGGCATCTGCTGAATAACGCGCATAACGGATTGCAGATAGAAAGGTCGGATCGGTCATGACTGAAGCTCTGGCTCTGACACAGGCACAGAAGGCAGCCACCATTCTCGTGGCCATGGGCAAGCCCTCGGCGGGGCGGCTCTTGAAGTTCTTCAAGCAGGACGAACTCAAGGCGCTCATGGAAGGGGCGCGCCTGCTGCGGACAATTCCGCAGGCGGAGCTGGAGAAAGTGGTCAGTGAGTTTGAAAACGAGTTCACTGAAGGCGCCGGCCTGCTGGATTCTGCGGACAGCATCGACACGATCCTCAATGAAACCCTTTCCGAAGAAGAGATGAACCTTCTCATGGGGCGCAATGCGCCGGCTGCCAGCGAGGCAGAGGAGGTCTGGGCGGAACTTGAGAAGCTGCCTGCTGAGGAATTGATCGAACTGATCTCTGCGGAGCACCCGCAGGTTATCGCGGCCATTCTAAGTGGTATCTCTTCGTCTATCGCGGCCAAGGTTCTGGTGAGCCTGGACAAGAACCTGCGGACCTCCGTCGTCAGCCGCATGGCCGCGACGGGTGAAATGCCGGTGCAGGCGAAGAAGCTTATCGAAAACCGCATGAGCGACCTTTTGCGCAACATGCGCGCGGGCAAGGATTCCGCTGTCGGACTCGCACGTGTCGCCTCGCTGCTGAACGAACTCGACAAGGATCAGGCGGACGAGGTCATTCACGATCTGGAGCTGACAGGCACAAGCGACGTGAAGGCGATCCGCTCGCAGCTTTTCAGCTTCGAGGAGATCGTGCTGCTCGATCAGAAGGCGCGTGTTGCGCTGTTCGACGGTTTGTCCAGCGAGCTTGTCACGCTGGCACTTCGAAACGCGCCGGAGGATACCGTGGAGGCTGTCCTCTCCGCACTGGGCCAGCGCACGCGCCGCATGATCGAAGCCGAGCTCAGCACCGGTTCGGAGGACGTGCAGGAGGCCGACATCATGCAGGCCCGCAGACGCATCTCCGCGAGTGCGGTTCAGCTCGCACAGCAGGGTAGTTTTGTCCTGCCCAGCATGCAGCAGCAGGAAGCCGCCTGACGCTTTCAGAAGGAGAAACCCGGCGCGCGGCGATCCCGGTGCCGGGCAGCCACATCTTCAATCGTCTGAGCGAAGGTCCTGATGGCGGAAGGTGCCGACAAGGAAAGCAAGACAGAAGAGGCCACGGAAAAGAAGATCCGTGACTCTATCGACAAGGGTCAGCTGCCTTTTTCCAAGGAGGCACCGGTTTTTGCATCCTTTCTTGCCATTCTGACATTCACAATCTTCTTCGCGCAGGACAGCGCGGTGCGGCTTGGCAGCTTCCTTTCCATCTTTCTTGAGCGGGCGGATGGCTGGTCGCTTGAAACACGCTCCGATGCGATGGCGATCTACCAGCTCGTTTTCATGGAGATCGCAAAGGTTGTCGGTATCGTCATGCTTCTGCTCGTGACGGCTGGCGTTGCCGCATCCGTCTTGCAGAACACGCCGCGCTTTGTGCTCGACCGAATCAACCGAAACTTTCACGAATCTCGCTGAAAGAAGGCTGGAGCCGGATTTTTGGGGCCAAAGGTTTCGTCGAATTTGCAAAATCAGTAGGAAAGATCATCGTTGCAGGTGGTTTTCTGGTTCTGGCGATGCGTGAGGCCGAGACCCGCCTCCTTGCGGGTATGATCACCAACTGTCGAGTTCACGTCCGTCATCCGCGACATCGCGGTTCAAAGTCTTGTGGTCGTGACCCTGGTGGTCGCGGTTATCGCAGTCGCGGATCTTTTCTGGTCGCGTCACCAGTGGCGGGTGGACCTGCGCATGACGAGGCAGGAGGTGAAGGACGAGCACAAGCAGACCGAAGGTGACCCGATCGTCAAGGCGCGGCTGCGATCGCTTGCGCGCGACCGCGCCCGTCAGCGCATGATGTCGGCTGTGCCTCAGGCGACGCTCGTGATCGCCAATCCGACCCATTTCGCCATCGCGCTTCGCTATCGGCGGGATGAAGATGCAGCGCCGGTTGTCGTGGCAAAGGGGCAGGATCTCATTGCGCTCAGGATCAGGGAGATCGCCACGGAGCACAACATTCCCGTCTTCGAGGAACCGGTGCTCGCGCGCTCCATGTACAAACAAGTTTCGGTTGATAATTTGATTCCGTCACAGTTCTACAAGGCCGTGGCGGAGCTGATCCGCCGCATCTACAGAACCGGTGAAAGACCGTAGTCAGCAGGGATACACTATGGACAAGCAGCCGCATTCGCCTGCTCGAGAAATTATCGTTGCCAACGCCATTCGCGCGGTGGCCAACGAGTTGCGTCTTATCGACGTGGCCGACTACATCGCTTTCATTCGGCTGGAGAGCCTGGCGAGCGTCGCGGATATCGTGGAGTCGGCTGCGGAACTGTATTTCATGCCGGGCACATTGCGGCTTGGCCATGGCTGCGACGCGCATGTGACATGGGGGGGAAGCCCTCGCATATCGCTTGACCTTGAGCTTCGCCCGCAGGGGGCTACGGTTTATTTCACGCTGGAGCTGAGTGCCGACAATGCCGGCGTGGAAGTCAATTATGTGGCCTTCGATAACCCCTCGGACGACCCGGAAGCGAACTCGCGCTATCTCGCCGAGACCCTGCAGGCTTCGCGCATCGTGCGCACGGAAAGACCCTTGATCAACGGATAGCAGCGCCGCCCGTGGTCGGTTGCCGCCTCGTGTCCCTTGAAGTGATACTGACAGGTCCCGAACCTAATCGATGAGGCCTTTGCGTAGCGCCTTGGCAACCGCGTGGACGCGATTGACCGCGTTCAGTTTCTGGGTGGTGTTTGCCAGATATTGATTGGCGGTGTGCACCGAAAGCCCCAGCCGCTTTGCAATTTCATCGCTGGTCAGGCCGTTCGCGGTGAGTTTCAGGCACTGGAGTTCACGCCTCGATATGGCCGGGCCGCTGGTTCCGCCGGGAAGCGGATCGTGCTCCAGAAACCGGGTGAAAAGGGCGTGACACCGGCTATGGAGATCGAGCAATGCATCGCGCTCCAGGCAGATTTCTCCGCCGAGAAAGAAGATGGCGCCATGATGTCGCTGGTCCGTCGCAAGCGGCAGTACCAGGCCACTTTCCTCCTCAAGCGGTGGAATCTCCTCCCAATGCACTCCAAAAGTCTCTTCCGGCATGGCGATGCCCCAGAGAAGCGGATGGAACGTTTCGGACAGCTTGTCCACGAAGCGCTTGCTTAATCGGCCGGCGAGTTCGAGGGCTTCAGTGTGGTTCTGCGTGCCCGTCTGCTCCAGACAGGGGGTCAGCCTTGGTTTCCCAAGACCATTGACCAGATATAGATGAGATCGGGCGGCGCTGACGCTTTCGGTGAGCTCCTGCAGCTCGACTGCCATGTCCGAAAGCGTCATCGATCCACCGCTTTATATAAGGCCGTTGCGAATGGCCGTCGCAATTGCCATCGCGCGATTTTTGGCTGCCAGCTTGTGGATCGCGTGGGCGACGTAACTGTTCACAGTGTTCGATGACACGTTGATGATGAGTGAGACCTCATCGGCGGTTTTTCCTTCGGAAACCCAGTAAAGACATTCGCGTTCGCGCTCGGAAAGCGGCTCGCCGATCGGATTTGTTCTTGCCTTGTAACCGGAAAGCAGGTGGCACAGCCCCATCTGCAGGCGCTGGAGTTCTGTTGTGTCGAGTGCATCGGCCTCATCTGCCGAAATCAGGGCGACGTAGCGCTTCTTTCCCGAGGGGAGCTTGAGGAGGAACACTTCCTGTTGTTGGTGAAGCGAAAGGTGTGCAACCTCGTCACAGGCGACGAGTGCCGCAAGCGCAAGCGGGTGCCAGCCGCGCGGAGCTGCACCGGGAAATGTGGAAATGGGACTTTCGACAAGGCGCGTGATGGCATTGAGGCCCACATCCTCGATGGTGTCGAAACTCCAGTTGGAGACCAGGATGCTTGCCATTCCTGTGGCGCTGTCAGGCGCAGCCTCAGCGATCAGGTAGGAAATGTTTTTGCCGGAACGGCAATAACCGCGCGCGAGGCTGGAGACGTCGCGCCGCGATGCGGCTTTGTACTGCCGGGCACTGCGTTTCTCTTTCGTCTCAGTCGCCATTCGGTCTCACCGCAGATCCGCACCGCCGGATGGCCGGTGCTTTAGGGTTCGCGGATACGCAATACGAGGCCCGCTATTTGCCCGCTCCAAGTGAGATGATGGTGAAAAGGTCGAAACCGGTCACTTCAAAACGGGCAGCACAAGAGAGCAGATCCAGTGTGGATTTTTGGCTGCCCCCAGTCACCCGCTTATGGTTAGGTAAGCTTTCGATTCGGGTCAAGAAATCCTCAAATCGGTTAAAATGTGTCAGATATGGAGGAGCGAGCGGCCCTCTTCGGTGAAAAGATGCATCTTTTCCGGGGCCGCGGCGATGCGCAGCCGGTCGCCCTTGGCGTATTTCTGGACACCGGCCACCTTCACCACCACCGCGTCATCCACATCTTTCACATTCATGTAAACATTTGTCACTTCTCCAAGGCGTTCGACGAAGTGCACGTCGCCCTCGAAGAGGAAGTCGTCCCCCTCCGCGATCCGCATATCTTCCGGGCGCACACCGAAATGGACCGGCGCTCCGGAGAGCGTTTCAGGCGAGGGGATTGGCACCACGGTTTCGCGCCCGGCAAGGCTGACAACCGTCTCACCGCCCGTCTTCGCGATTCGGGCGGGCTGGATGTTCATGGCGGGCGAGCCGATAAAGCGGGCGACGAACAGGTTGGCCGGCTTTTCGTAGAGCTCGATCGGGCCTCCCACCTGTTCGATGCGGCCTGCCGACAGAACCACGATGCGGTCGGCAAGCGTCATGGCCTCCACCTGGTCATGCGTGACATAGATCATGGTGGTTTCAGGCATGGAACTTTTCAGCTTGGCGATCTCGATGCGCGTGGCGACACGCAGCGCTGCATCCAGATTGGAGAGTGGCTCGTCGAACAGGAACACTTTCGGATTGCGGACGATGGCGCGCCCGATGGCGACCCGCTGGCGCTGACCGCCTGACAGCGCCTTTGGCAGCCGGTCAAGATAGGGTGTCAACTGGAGAATGTCGGCGGCCGTCTGCACGCGTTTGTCGATTTCCTCCTTCGGCGCTTTGGCAATCTTCATGCCGAAGGCCATGTTGTCGTAGACTGTCATATGCGGATATAGCGCGTAGGACTGAAACACCATGGCGATACCGCGCTGTGAGGGCGGTATGTCGTTGACGCGCTGGCCGCCTATGAACATGTCACCGCCGGTGATGTTTTCCAGCCCGGCGATCATCCGCAGCAGGGTGGACTTGCCACAGCCCGACGGACCGACGAAGACGACGAACTCCCCATCCTCGATCTTCAGGTCGATGCCGTGAATGACACGGGTTGCGCCGTAGCTCTTGTGGATGTCTTTCAGGTCGAGCGCCGTCATTGTCCCACTCCCCTGCTGCCGAACCAGTATCCATAGGCCGGCAGCTTCAATATGCCGTTTTCCGCGGCTCCGCTGCTTTCCGCGCCCTGCATGGTCGCGTATGCTCCAGCATCGAACGCGAGCTCAACCGGATGACCGGCCATGTTGATGGCCACCAGTATCGAATGCGCAGCCATCGAGCGTTCGAAAACGATAACGTCCTCGCCGGCATCGCGAAACGCAATATCGCCCTTGGCGAAGACCGGGTGGCGGGCGCGGAAGGCAAGCGCCCGGCGATAATGAGCGAGGAGAGAGTTCGGCCCGTCCTGTGCCGAGACCGCCAGATGGAGATGTTCCGGCGGGACTGGCAGCCAGGGCTTTGCCGCCGAAAAGCCTGCATTGACCTGTGTTTCCGACCAGACCATTGGCGTACGGCAGCCGTCACGCCCCTTGAAGGTCGGCCAGAACTGGATGCCGTAGGGATCCTGTAGATCCCTGAAGTCGAGCACCGCTTCCGTGAGACCGAGCTCTTCTCCCTGATAGAAGCAGACCGAGCCGCGCAGCGACAGAAGCAGTGTTGTCGTCATCTTCAGGAAAGCTTCGCGGTCGTGTACCTGGTCGGCCCAGCGCGAGGCGTGGCGAACCACGTCATGATTGGAAAAACTCCAGCACGACCAACCATCCGGAGCCTTTTCTTCAAAGGCCTCAAGGACGTCCCGAACGCGTTTCGGTGTGAGAGGCTTCTGCGAGAGGAAATCGAAGGAATAGCACATATGCACCTTGTCGCCGCCGCTCGTATATTCGGCGACGATATCGAGGCCACGCTGCGCGTCACCCACTTCGCCGACGGCCGTGGTGCCGGGGAATTCATCGAGCAGGGCGCGGAAGCGCTTCAGAAACTCCAGGTTTTCCGGCTGGTTCTTGTCGTAGAGATGTTCCTGGTAATTGTAGGGATTGACCGCCGGTGCGATTGAGGCGTTGCGCTCGTCCTGATTAAGCGGCGGATTGTCTTCCAGACCGGCCGAATGAACATAGAAATTGATCGTATCGAGCCGGAAACCGTCGGCACCGCGCTCGAGCCAGAAGCGCACCGCGTCGAGCAGCGCATCCTGCACGTCCGGATTGTGAAAGTTGAGGTCGGGCTGGCTGGCCAGGAAATTGTGCAGATAGTACTGGCAGCGGCTCGTATCCCACTGCCAGGCCGAGCCGCCGAAGATCGACAGCCAGTTGTTGGGCGGGCTGCCATCTGGCTTCGGGTCGGCCCAGACATACCAGTCGGCGCGCGGATTCGTGCGGTTCTGCCGACTCTCGATGAACCACGGGTGCTGGTCGGATGAGTGGGAAATCACCTGGTCAATCATAACCTTGAGGCCGAGCCGGTGCGCTTCGGTGATCATGGCGTCGAAATCGGCCAGCGAGCCGAACATCGGGTCCACTTCTCTGTAGTCAGATACATCGTAGCCGAAGTCGAGCATGGGTGATTTGAAGAAGGGCGAAATCCAGATCGCGTCCACACCGAGCGAGGCGATGTAGGGGAGGCGCTGGGTGATCCCCTTCAGGTCTCCGATCCCGTCTCCGTTGGAATCCTGAAAGGAGCGCGGATAAATCTGGTAGATGACCGCGCCGCGCCACCAGTCGGTGTCTTCTGCATGGCGGCTGATGGCTCCAGGGGCATGTTCGAAGGGAACATCGTGCAGGACATTCATGGGAGCGGTCAGCCTCCTTTGACGGACCCGGCCAGAAGGCCGCGGACCAGGTAACGTTGCATTGCGAAGAAAACGAGAATGGGTACCACGATGGCCACGAAGGCCGAGGCGGTGAGGATTTCCCAGTTGCCACCGCGCGAGCCGAGCAGTTCGCGCAGGCGACCTGTGAGCACAAGCTGTTCCTCATTGTTGCCAAGGAAAACCGTGGCAACGAGCAGGTCGTTCCACACCCAGAGAAACTGGAAGATGGCGAAGGAGGCGAGTGCGGGGAAGGACAGGGGCAGGATGATCTTGCGAAAGATTTCGAAATCCGAGGCGCCATCGACGCGCGCGCTCTCGATGATTTCGCGCGGCAGGCCGGCCATGTAGTTGCGCAGGAGATAGATGGCGAGCGGCAGGCCGAAGCCGGTATGCGCGAGCCAGATGCCGATGAATGACTTGCCGATGCCGACCGTGTTGTAGAGGCGCAGGAGCGGGATGAGCGACATCTGAAGCGGCACGACAAGCAGGCCGACAATCGCGGCAAGCAGAAGCGCGCGGCCGGGGAATTCCATCCAGGCCAGGGCATATGCCGCATAGGCGGCTATCAGAATCGGGATGACGGTGGCTGGAATGGTCACGGTCATGGTGTTGATGAAGCTCTTGCCGAGTCCTTCGGAGAACAGGACGTTCTCGTAATTTGCGGTGGTGAATTTCGGTGGCTCGACGGAGCTTACGAAAATACGCTGGCCGCGGCCGGGTTCGGGCTCTCCGGCATAGGCAATCGTGTAGTCGCCATTGGCCTCGACGGTGAGTGTGGCGTCACCGCGCAGCTCGGCTTCCTCGCCGACTGCGAAGGCCGACGGGTCGCGTGAAGAAATGCCAAAGCCAGTGACCTCTCCGCTGCCGCCCTCGAACACATTGCCGGTCAGCACATAGCGGCCGCCTTCCAGCGTGGCATTCTCCGGCGGTGCCGCGCGTGCGACCAGGTTGCGCTCGGATGAGGTCAGTGCCGTCCACCAGCCGCTGACGGCGAGTTGATCCTTGTCGCGCAGCGAAGAGACGAGAATGCCGAAGGTCGGCAGTGTCCAAAGGGCCACAAGCAGAATGACGGAAATGTTGACGACCCATGCAAGCGCGGGCCGGGAACCGACGGGCGTGCTCATTTCATGTCCTTCCGTGCTTCGCGGATGTTCCACACCATGATGGGGGTGACCATGGCCATGATGACCAGCGCGATGGTGGATGCGCGGCCGAAGTCCAACCCGCGGAACATCCAGTCGAACATGTAGTTGGCGAGCACCTGGCTGCCCCACTGGCCGTTGGTCATGGCCAGCACGATGTCGAACACCTTGAGAACCAGAATGGTGATCGTGGTCCAGACAACGGCGATGGTGCCCCAGATTTGCGGTACCTTGATCTTGTAGAAGATCTGAAAGGGAGAAGCGCCGTCGATGATGGCGGCTTCGATTGTTTCCTCCGGAATGCCGCGGAGGGCGGCGGAAAGAATGACCATGGCAAAACCGGTCTGGATCCAGATCAGGATGACCATCAGGAAGAAATTGTTCCAGAAGGGGATGGTGATCCACGCCTGCGGCTCTGCCCCGAAGAAAGTAACGATGGCGTTGAGGATGCCGATCTGATCGGAGCCTTCGGCGCGGTAATCATAGATGAACTTCCAGATCACGCTCGCGCCGACGAACGAGATCGCCATGGGCATGAAGATGAGGCTTTTGGCAACATTGCCCCAGCCGATGCGGTCGGTCAGGGCTGCTGCGATGAGGCCGAAGAAGGTGGCGGCGGCGGGCACGACGATGAGCCAGAGAATGTTGTTGCGCATGCTCTCGCGGAAGGCCGCATCCTTGGCGAGCCAGGCGTAATTGGCCCCGCCGACCCAGGTCTCGCCGCTCGGTCCGTGGAAGGACAGGACGATCGAATTGATAACCGGATAGACCAGATAGATGCCGAGAATGACAACCGCGGGCCCAAGGAACAGCCACGGCCGGATGCCGTTGGCCGCGTTGATGTTTTCGGCCACCCGGCTGCCGCGGGGCGGGTAGATTACGTCGAGCAGCCGGTTGGAACCCCAGAAATAGCCGAAACACGCCGCCACGCCGAGCACCATGACCAGCATCGCCTGGACAAGCTTGATATCGGGGAGGACCGTGTTGAGCGCGGCAAAGACGGCGACGGCACACAGCACCGCGAAGACGATGCCAGCCACCATGATGACGAGCGCAATCGCCAGATTCAGAAGGAAACCACCGGGGCCGGGAGAGCCGGCGGGCGAGGCTGTTTCGGTCGAGGAAATTGCCATGACTGCCTCCTGGGGCGCATGCGCAGAAGTTGGCCGTTTCCCGCCGTCTACGGTTCGGGCGGCGGGCTCGTCAGATGTTTGCGCCTATTTGATGGCGTCCCACTCCTTCTGGATGTCGCCGGCGACATCCCCGGCGGACTTGCCGCCGACATAGTCGATCATCCCGGTCCAGAACGCGCCGGCGCCGATCTTGCCGGGCATAAGGTCCGAGCCGTCGAAACGGAAGGTGGTCGCACTGGTCAGGATTTCACCCTGTTTGCGAAGGGCATCATTGGCGTAGGCCTCGGGGTTCACACCCTTGTGCGGGGTCAGGAAACCGGCCTGCGCCATCCATATTTCATGCGCGATGGGGGTTTTCAGGAACTCGATGAAGGCGCGCGCCACTTCCGATTCCTTCGTGATGGCAAACACCGTGCCCGCACCGAGCACCGGTTTGCCCAGGTCTCTGTCTGCATAGGCCGGCAGGTAGAAGAAGTCGGCATCGCGGCCAAGCTGTGTCCCTTCCGGGAAGAAGGATGGGATGAAAGATGCCTGCCGATGCATGTAGCATTTGGGCGGTACGGCAAAGAGCCCCTTGGGGCTGTCGCGGAAGTCGGTGGAGGCCACGGCGCCCGCGCCGCCATCCACATAGTCGTCGTTGCGGGCAAACGCTCCGAATTCCTCGATTGCAGCAACGATCCGTTCATCGTTGAACGGGATTTCATTGGTCACCCACTGGTCGTAGACCTCGGGCGACTGTGTGCGCAGCATCATGTCCTCCACCCAGTCGGTGGCAGGCCAGCCGGTCGCGCCGCCGGAGCCAAGGCCGATGCACCAGGGCGTCTCGCCGTCGGCGACGATCTGCTCGGAGAGGGCTTTCAGCTCTTCCATGGTCTGCGGCACTTGATAGCCGGCATCCTCGAAATTCTCCGGGACGTACCAGGCGAGCGACTTCACATCTGCCTTATAGGGAAAAGCGAAGAAAGCTCTGGTCCCGTCCTGGTTTTCATACGTGCCAAGATCCACCCAGGATTGACCGGCTGCATAATTGTCCTTCATCCATCAGCGGTATCGCTGCCGAGCGGCACGAGCAGGCCTTTGGAGGCAAGGTCGGCGGCGAGGCCCGGTTGCGGAAAGACGGCGACATTCGGCGCACTGCCGGCCTGCGTGTCGATGACGATCTGTTGCTCGAAGGAATCGGAGCCCGAATAGTTGACCTTCGCGCCCGTGGCCTCCTCGAAATAGGCGGTGACGGATTCGATCAGATCCTTGTCGGCGCTGAGCCAGGGGCCGAACAGGCTCATCTCCTGACCGGAGAGGTCGTTTGCGGCCTTGAAATCCTCAAAACTCTGCCAGTTGAAGCGGGCATCCTCGCCCGGAGCGAACTTTAGGTCGGCGGCCTGGGCTGCCGTGACGGCGGCGGTGGTGCCGGCCAGCGCCAGGGCAAGCGCGCCGATTAGCATGGACGTCTTCATGGTTCCTCCACTTGCGGCGCAAGGCCGCTCCTCCTCGGGTCTCTGCATGTCCGGCGCAATGACAACGATTTAAACAAAATTCAAAGCGCTTTGGATATGTGCAGCATCAATCTGTGACGCTCGCGAGTCAAGAGGACAAGGAATCTGTCGACGAAATTTCGGAAAAATACCGATTTAATGGAAGTTGCTCTGGAAATTATTGTTCCTGGAGAGAGAAGGGCTTGATCTGCCTGAAAGGCTATGACACCAATTTTTTAAAGCGCTTTGAAAAAGGAAATGTGTTGTCTGCCCGTAAAGCGATCAATCTGAAGATGCTCTCGGAAGCTCTAGGACTGTCCCAGACGACCGTCTCTCGGGCGCTCAATGGCTTTCCGGAGGTGGCCGAGAAAACACGCGCCCGGGTGATCGAGGCGGCGGAGCGGCTGAACTATCGCCCGAGCCCCAGCGCGGCGAGCCTGGCCACAGGCAAGTCGCGCATGATCGGCCATGTGGTAAGTCTATCCGAACATATCATGATCAACCGCATTTCGCCGACTTCATCGCCGGCGCGGGCGAGGTCTATGGCGAGAACGGTTACGACATTCTGCTGCGGCTTGCCTCACTTGAGGAGCAGGAGGGCGTCTATCGCGATCTGGTGGATGATCAGCGTGTGGACGGCGTGGTGGTCCATGGCCCGCTCACCGGTGACAGCCGCATCGGCCTTCTCAATGCCCTAGGGCTTCCGTTCGTCGTGCATGGGCGCAGCGATGAGGAGGGAGCGGACTATTGCTGGATGGACGTCAACAACCGCCGCGCCTTTCATCGCGCCACGAAGTTCCTGCTCGATCTGGGCCATCAGCGCGTTGCGCTTGTCAACGGCCTTGAAACGATGAACTTCGCAGACCGGCGCCGGCAGGGCTATGAGGTGGCGCTGGAGGAGGCGGGCATCGTTCTTGACGAGCAACTACTGCACAGTGCCGACATGGTTGAACCCTATGGCTATCACGCCACACGCGCACTGATGGATCTCGCAGAACCGCCGACAGCCATCGTCGTGGCAAGCGTCCTGCCCGCCATGGGCGTGACGCGGGCGCTGGCCGATCTGGGCCTGCGTGCAGGCGAAGACGTGTCGATCATCGCCTTCGATGACTGCCTCTCCTTCCTGCAGTCCGGCTATAAGGGCAGGACGCCTGACATTCCATATTTCACGGCGGTTCGGTCCTCCATCCGCGACGCGGGCAAGCGCGTGGCCCAGATGCTGCTTGAGCGCATCGAGAATCCTGCGGGACCGTTGCAGAGCGAATTATGGGAAGCCGATTTTGTAATCGGCCAGACCACCGCACCGCCGCGTCGGCGCTGATAGCGAGCAAAACATCTACGATTGAACCCGGGAGACCCTCATGTCCGCCACCGACACGGAAACCATGGAGCTTGACTTCTCCCGCGCGGATTTCCCGGACGATTTCGTCTTCGGAACGGCGACCTCGAGCTACCAGGTCGAGGGTAGCCGGTTTGGTGGCTGTGGCACATCGCATTGGGATACCTTCGCCGCCACCCCCGGCAATACGGTTCGTGGCGAGGACGGGGCGACAGCCTGCGCCCATTACCATCGCTGGGAAAGCGATCTGGACCTGGTGCGGGATGCCGGGTTTGACTGCTATCGTTTCTCGACATCCTGGTCGCGTATCCTGCCGGAAGGGCGCGGTGTGCCCAATGCCGGAGGGCTCGATTTCTACGACCGCCTCGTTGACGGCATGCTGGCACGGGGGCTGAAGCCTTTCGCCACGCTCTACCATTGGGATCTGCCGGCGCCGCTTGCCGATCTTGGTGGCTGGCGCAACCGCGACATTGCAGGCTGGTTTGCCGATTATGCCGAAGTGGTGATGAAGCGCATCGGCGACCGGGTGGCGACGGCGGCCACCGTCAACGAACCGTGGTGCGTGGCCTGGCTCAGCCATTTCATGGGCGAGCATGCGCCGGGCGTGCGCGACATTCGCGCCGCCGCACACGCCATGCATCATGTGCTTCTTGCACATGGGCGGGCGACGCAGGCCATGCGGGCGCTGGGCATGGGCAATCTCGGCCTTGTCACCAATTTCGAGTATGCGGCACCTGCCGATGACAGCGAAGCGGCGAAAAGGGCCGCCCGCCTCTATGATGGAATCTACAATCGCTGGTTCCTGGGCGGAGTGTTCGACGGGGCCTATCCGGAGGACGTGCTGGTGGGGCTTGGCCCCCACATGCCGGAAGGCTTCGAGAACGATTTCGACATCATCGGTACGCCGGTCGACTGGCTCGGTATCAATTATTATACGCGCAAGCTGATCGCGCCGGACGGCTCAGGCCAGTTCCCGGAGCTGAGGGAAATCGAGGGGCCGCTGCCCAAGACGCAGATGAACTGGGAAATCTATCCTGAAGGTCTGCACCATTTCATCACCTGGGTGCATGATACCTACACCAAGGGTCTGCCGATCTATGTGACGGAAAACGGCATGGCCTCGCCCGATCAGGTGCTGAACGGAAAAGTGGCGGACCCCTCCCGCATCGATTTCCTGAATCGACATCTCGGCGCGGTGCGGCGCGCGATGGCCGGGGGCGCTCCCGTGAAGGCTATATCGTCTGGTCGCTTCTCGACAATTACGAGTGGGCGCTTGGCTATGAGAAACGCTTCGGTCTCGTGCATGTCGATTTTGAAACGCTGGAGCGCACGCCCAAGGCATCGTGGCATGCGCTCGGGCGTGCGCTGAGACGCTAGGGTCAGGACCCATTAATATGGCCGCAATGGCGATCGATAGACCAAGAGATGCAAGGAGAAGCCCGCAGAGCGGGGTCCTCCCCCCGGTCAAGGGTTTGACGTGGCAGGTCGCCGGTGTATCGAGCGTCCTTCGGATCGGCCTGATTTGCACGGCCTACTTTGTCGCAAGACCTTGAAAGACATGAAGTCTTCCTGTGGTCTTGCTTCGCGTATCCGCACAAATCAGGCCGACCATTGCGGCCATATTAATGGGTCCTGACCCTAGGTTCTGACCCTAAGGCCTGCTCAGACCGAACGGGTAGCGCCGCCGTCGATCCGAACCTTTGTTCCGGTGACATAGGAGGCGCGCTCGGAGGCAAGGAAAACGGCCATGTTGGCGAATTCCTCCGGATCGCCGTAGCGCCCCATCGGAATGGTCTTTGCTGCTGCCGCGGAAACCTCTTCCACCGGCTTTCCGGAGCGGCTTGCCGCGGCGGTGTCGAGTTCGACGACGCGCTGTGTGTGGATGCGCCCGGGCATCAGGATGTTGACCGTCACGCCATCGCGGGCGACTTCCGTGGCCAGTGTCTTCGACCAGCCGACGATTGCCGAGCGGATGCCGTTAGACAGCGCCAGAACCGGAATCGGCTGTTCCACGCCAGACGAGGTAACCGTCAGAATGCGGCCCCATTTGCGCTCGCGCATGGCTGGAAGGATGCGCCCGGTCAGGTGAAAGATGTTGGCGGCCATTGTCTCGAAATTCGCGATCCAGTCGCCGCGTCTGGCATCGACGGCGGTGGAAGGGGGCGGGCCGCCGGTGTTGTTCACAAGAATGTCGACGCCTCCATCGGCCAGCAGCCTGTCAGCGAGATCGTCTATCGCGGCGTGATCGGAAAGATCGAGCTCATGAGCCTCGACCGAACCCGCGCCTGCCGGCAGGTCCCTGGCCCAGGCCTCGATCTTGTCCCTGCTGCGTGCAGCTGCGACCACGGTCGCGCCTTCCTTCGCCAGCCCCTGGGCGATGGCGGCGCCGAGGCCGCGGCTTGCGCCGAGCACCAGGGCGCGCTTGTTCTTCAGTCCTAGATCCATCGGCAAATTCCCGGATTGATGCACCGCCGGCCGCATTGCTGTGGTCCGGCCATGGCGCTGGATGGTGGGTTTTCTCACCCTGGGTGAGGTGGCGCGATTGGGCACGATTCAGAACAGGATTGCAAGTCTCGAGGGGACGCTGTACAGCGATCCGCCGCCCTGCGCTGTGCCTTCAAATCTTGGTAACGGACAGTCTCCGAATGTTATGTCTACTGCCGAAACTAAACCGCAATTAATGCGTTGAAAGCGCGTGGTTTGTGCCGCGGCTTCACCCTAAGTTTTCTTGCATACGAGTTCCATATATGGACCGACGATCCTTCCTTGTTTCCTGCCTGTCAGCATCGCTGTTGGGTACGTCCAGCCTCACGGCCCTTGCAACCCATGCGCGCGCTGAAGGCGTTGCCGCGCAAGGTGTTGATGTGAAGGAAGAGGCGCAGCCTTTTTCCTTCGAGGCGCTTACGGAGGCGATGAAAAACAAGGCTTCCGAACCCTTCGCCAAAGCCGAATTCAAGCTCCCCGAGCAGATTGCCGGGCTGACCTACGACCAGCACCGGGCGATTCGTTTCCGGCCCGACCACGCATTGTGGCAGGGTGAGGCCCCGTTCGAACTGCAGGCCTTTCACATGGGCTGGCTGTTCAAGGAGCCGGTGCGCCTTTACGCGGTGGAGGGCGAGGCTGCCACGCCGATCCTCTTCACCGGTCGCGATTTCGAGTATCGCAAGCCGCTTGACCCCTCGCGGTTCGAAGATCTGGTCATGGAGGGCGAGGCGGGCTTTCGTCTGCATTATCCGCTCAATGCACCCGATGTGATGGATGAGCTGGTGTCCTTCCTCGGCGCGAGCTACTTCCGTGCGCTCGGCCGGGACACACTCTACGGATTATCGGCACGCGGGCTGGCCATCGGCACCGCGACAACCAGCGGGGAAGAGTTTCCGCGCTTCACCGACTTCTATATCGAGAAGCCTAACCGGCGCAGCAAGGAAGTGACCGTCTATGCCGCGCTCGACAGCGAGAGTGTGACGGGTGCCTATCGCTTTGTGATTGCGCCTGGCCGCAACACGGTCATGACCGTGACGGCCCACCTCTTCGCCAGAAAGGCCATCGGGCGGCTCGGTGTCGCGCCGATGACATCCATGTTCCTTTTCGCCGAAAACAATGACAGCGCATTTGATGATTACCGTGGCCAGGTTCACGACAGCGACGGGCTGAAGATCGTCCGTAAGGATGGTGACGAGCTGTGGCGCAATCTGAACAATCCGTCCGAGCTTGCCACGTCGTTCTTTTCCGAAGACAGCCCGCAGGCATTCGGCCTCTACCAGCGCGACCGCGATTTTGCGCACTTCCAGGATGCGGGCGCTCATTATGAGCGCCGGCCGTCGCTCCTCGTGGAGCCGCTTGAAGCCTGGGGACGCGGCAACATCACGCTTGTCGAGATACCGACCGATCTTGAGGTCAACGATAACATCGTCGCGTTCTGGGTTCCTGAAAAGGATGTTGAAGCGGGAGATGCGCTTGAGTTCAACTATCGCCTGACCTGGGGTGCCATCGATGAGCCGACCAACCGGTTTGCCCGGGTCATGGCGCTTCGCAGTGGCGAGGGCGGTGTCTCCGGTGTCAAGAACGAGGAGGGGTTGCGCAAGTTCGTCGTCGATTTCGATGGCGAGGTTCTGCGGAACCTTCCGGGCGATTCAAACATTGAAGCAGTTGTGAATGTCAGCCGTGGCGAGATTGCGCATTCGGCGGTTTCCCGCATCGACAGCAATGGCATGTGGCGTCTCGTGATCGACCTCAAACCGAGCGGTGCGGGACCTGTTGAAATGAGCGGTCACCTCAAGCTCGATGACAAACGCCTTTCTGAAATCTGGAGTTATCAGTGGAGAGATGCAGATGACGCACGTTCGTGAGACGGATAGCCAGCCGATGACGTATGGCCGTCACGCTCTGCCGGTTGCGCCCATGGCGATGCCCGAGCAGGTGCTGGAACGCCGGCGTGCGCGCCCCGCGCTGTTCTCCGTGCTGCTCAAGCGACTGGCCTGGAAGTGAAATTACGGGCCCGATTGAGAGACGGGAATGGTGGTCGGTGAACCCATGAGAGTGTGATGGTCAGTGTAAGACGCGTATTGTCGATCCTTTTCTGCCTGCTTATGGCAGGGCTCGTCGCCTCGCTTGCCGTCGGCTATTTTTCAGCCGATGGCATTCAATGGATCGACGCCGTCCGCATCGTGCTGCTGGCCGCCAGCACAGCCTGGCTCGCATGGGGCGCGGCGTATGCGTTCAACGGGCTCTTAAGCTCGCCCTTCAGGGAGAGAAAGCAGTCATTCGAACTGACGCCGACCAGCGCACGAACGGCGGTGCTCGTCCCTGTCTACAACGAAGATCCGGTCAAAACGTTTTCGCATGTGGCCGCGATGATCGGCAGCCTTCACACGCTTGGCGTTGCCGGCCGCTTCGATTTTGCGATCCTGTCTGACACGCGTGACGAGCGCGTTGCGGCGGAGGAAGAGCGCTGGTTCGAGCGCCTGCAGGCGGAATGCGGCGCACACACGGCCATCTATTACCGGCGGCGGGAGCAGAACACGGGCAAGAAAGCCGGCAATGTTGCTGATTTCATTCGGACATCTGGCGCGATGTATGAATACATGATCGTGCTCGATGCCGACAGTCTGATGGAAGGCGCGACGATGGCCGAGATGGTGCGGCGCATGGAGGCGGAACCCAGGCTCGGTCTCCTGCAGACCCTGCCGAAAATCGTCCATGCGCGTTCTTTCTTCGGCCGGGCGATGCAGTTTTCCACCAGCTATTACTCCCCGGTTTATACGCGTGGCCTGGCCGCGCTGCAGGGAGAGTCCGGGCCGTTCTGGGGGCACAATGCGATTGTCCGTACACGTGCTTTCGCCCAGAGCTGTGGCCTTCCCGAGCTCTCCGGTGCACCGCCATTTGGCGGGCATATACTGAGCCACGACTATGTCGAAGCAGCGCTTTTGACCCGCAATGGCTGGATTGTGCGGGTCGATCCCGATCTGGCTGGCTCCTATGAAGAGGGACCGGATAATGTTGTCGACTTCGCCAAGCGCGACCGTCGGTGGTGCCAGGGTAATCTTCAACATGGCCGCGTGATGGTGGCTCCGGGCCTCAAGCCCTGGAGCCGGTTCGTGTTTGTCCAGAACATAATGGCTTATGTGACCTCACCGCTCTGGGCGCTGTTCATCATTGCCTCGATCGCCGCACCGCTGCTGAAGGGCGTTCCGGACTATTTCCCCGAGCCGGGGCTTTTTCCCGTGTTTCCACGCGTTGAGCAGGGGCTGGCGCTGACGCTGCTCGTCGGCGTTTTTGGCCTGTTGATCGGCCCCAAGCTTCTGATTGTTCTGCGTGGCGCACTGAGTGGCGTTAACGATGCGTTCGGCGGCACCGGTCGCGCTCTTCTCAATACGCTGACGGAGATTCTGTCCACCAGCCTGCTCGCGCCGATCATGCTCATGTATCAGTGCCGGGCGGTGATGGAGGTGTTTCTCGGGATGGATGGCGGCTGGCCCGCCACCGACCGGGAAGCCGGCTCTGTCAGCCTTTCAGAAGCGTGGTCTGCGAGCTGGTGGATCAGCGCCACTGGACTGGTGACGCTGGGGCTGGCCTTCCAGTTTGCTCCGGAATATGTCGGCTGGCTGCTTCTGGTGGCAGGGCCGCAGGTCTTCGCGCCTCTCCTGATCCAAGTCAGTTCGCGGAGCGCGCTCGACGCTGCGGCGGCCGGGCTTTTCCAGACGGCGGATGACCGCGACCCTTCACCGGTGGTCCTTCGTCAGGAAGTCATACTTTCCCGTTGGCGCGGCGCCGCACAGACTGCGCCCGTAAGCCAGCCGGTGGCGGAACCGGCGCTCAAGCCCGCTGACGCGGAACAGTGAGGCTGCCTCATGAACGCCCCCTTCATTCCTTCAAGCGTTGGCCGTGATCAGCGCCTGGACGTGTTCCGTGGTCTGGCGCTGATCACGATCTTCATCAACCACGTGCCCGGCAATCTCTATGAGAACCTGACGTCGCGCAATTTTGGCTTTTCCGACGCGGCCGAGGCTTTCGTGCTCATGTCTGGCATCGCCGTTGGGCTTGCCTATTCGCGCGGGTTTCGCGGAGGAGCCTTTTTCTCCTCATGCATGAAGGTCTGGAGGCGTGCCGGCCTGCTCTATGTGACGCACATCGTTACGTCGTTCATGGCCATTGCCCTTGTCGCCGGCGGGGCGCTCTATCTCGGTGTCTTCGAGATGCTCAGCCGGATCAATTTCGGGCCGCTTCTGACGAAGCCACTGCAGACCATGGTCGGCGTGCCGCTGCTTGGCCATCAACTTGGCTATTTCAACATTCTGCCGCTTTACGCCATGCTTCTGCTGATCTCGCCGCTCTACATCATGATCGGCCTGCGCAGTCCGCGGGCGCTGATCGGCGTGGCCGTTGGTGTCTGGCTTCTTGCGGGTGCTTTCCGCCTGAACCTGCCGAATTATCCGAACCCGGGTGGCTGGTTCTTCAACCCGATAGCCTGGCAGCTTATCTTTGCTGTCGGCATCGCCGGCGGGCTTTGCATGCTGGAGGGGAGAAAGCTCGTTCCCTATCGTGCCTGGCTGTTCTGGCTGTGCACTGCCTTCCTCGCATTCTCCTGTGTCTGGGTTTCGATCAGGGCAGGAGCGCTGCCGGGACGCAGGATGCTGCCGTTCTTCATTGCCGGGTTCGACAAGACTTTCCTGTCGCTGCCGCGCCTTCTGCATGCGCTGGCTCTCGCCTATGTTTTGACCAATGTCGCCTGGGTGGTGCGCGCTTTTCAATGGCCTGTGTTCCGCCCGGTCGAACTGATGGGCAGGAACGGTCTCGCTGTCTTTGCGACTGGTTCGGTTCTGGCGATCGCGCTGCAGATCCTGCGTTTGCGCCATGAAACCAGTTTCGCTTCTGATGCAGTCCTCCTGAGTGCCGGTATCGCCATTCAGTATGCCGTTGCCCGCTTCCTTTCCTGGCAGAAGTCAGGGAAGAAGGACGCACCTCGCGCGGCAGAACGCAGGTTCATGCCAGGTCCGGCGGAGAAAGAGCGCCTCAGCGAGAGCGTTTGACAGTCTGCCGGACGCATTGTTTTGCCCGGCATATAAACCCACGGACATGTGTTCCTGATCTGAACCGTGGTTGTTTTTGGTCCGTCGGTTCTGGCCGTATGCCGACTTGTGTTCCTTCTTTGCGCGGGTAGTGAAGCCGCGGAAACCTGGTGGGTCTTTCCCGGACACCCTTGACAGGGCGCGCAAGTCATCCATTATGAAAGCGCTTTCACTTTGAGGAGAGGGGGGACGTTGAATCAGCTCTGGGTTACGCTTGCGCCGCACCTGCCTTCATGCTCGAGGGGTTTCTGCTCACCGTGTTCGCCTGTACGCTGGCGATTATCGGGGCGGTGATCATCGGGGCATTGATGGCGTCGCTTCGCACGTCCGGAAACCGGATCGTGCGCGGGGTTGCGTTCGCCTATAGCGATGTGTTCCGCAACACGCCGTTCATCGTTCAGCTCTTTTTCTTCTTCTACGGCCTGCCGGAAATTGGCATCTATATCGGCGCGTTCGAGACCGGCGTGATCGCCCTGTCGATCATCGGTGGCGCGTTTGTTTCCGATGTCATCCGCTCGGGCATTCTGGCGGTGGATCAGGGCGTGATCGAGGCGGCGAAGGTGAGTGGCCTCAGCCGCTGGACCATTTTTACCAAAATCGTTCTGCCGATTGCGCTGCGCACCTCCGTGCGCCCGATGGGCTCAGTGCTGATCAACATGGTTCTGACCTCCTCGATCCTGTCGACCATCACGATCAATGAACTGACGGGCACCGCCAAGATCGTGGCTTCGACCACCTTCAAGCCCTTCGAGGTCTATCTGGTGCTGCTCGTTCTCTACGCCTCGCTCACCTATGCGCTGTCGCTTCTGATCAACACGGTTCACAGGCGGCTCAACCGGGCGATGGATACGGGAGGTGCGGCATGAGGTATGCGGACTTCACGCCCTACGATCTGGTGCTGCTTGCGCAGGGGCTGGGCGTCACGGTGGGGCTCTTCACGCTCACCACGCTTGTCGGGCTTCTGATTGCGGCGCTCTTCACCCTGGTCGACTATTACCGCGTGCCGGTGCTGCGGCAGGTGATCGTCACGATCAGCGAAGCACTCAAGAACTCGCCGGTTCTGGTTCAGCTCTTTCTGGTCTTCTTCGGGCTGCCGGCCTTCTTTCACATCAACATGACGCCATTCGTGGCGGCATCGCTCACCATCAGCCTGAACACGGCGGCGTTCGCCTTCGTGATCTTCCGCTCGGGCATCGATGCGGTAGAGGCGGATCAGGTGGCGGCGGCAAAGGTCTATGGGCATTCGCGCTGGCAGATCCTGCGCTTCGTGCTTCTGCCGCAGGCCGCCGCGTTCTCCATCGGGCCGCTGGTCGGCCTTCTGGTGAACCAGCTTCAGGTCACATCGCTGATCTCGGTCATCGGCGTGTTCGATCTGACCAAGATCGGCAACATTCTCAATCTGCGCACGCTCGAGCCGTTCATCGTGTGGACCGTGGTGGGGCTCCTCTACTACGCGCTGGCAAAGCTTCTGGCGAGTGTGGGCGCGCGCATTGAAAAGCGGCTGCGCAGGTCGGTCGTCTGGGAAGGAATCTGACATGATTGTCATTGAAAACGTCGAAAAGCGCTTTGGCGAAACGACGGTCCTGAAGCGCATAAACCTGACCATCGAGCCGGGCGAGGTGGTGACCATTCTGGGCTCAAGCGGTTCGGGAAAGTCGACGCTGATCCGCTGCATCAACGGGCTGGAGGCCCTCTCTGGCGGGAGTATCACTGTCGATGGCAATGACGTGTCCACCAAGGCGGGGCTCGCGGCGGCGCGCCGTCGTTCGGCGACGGTGTTCCAGCTGTTCAATCTCTACCCGCACATGACGGCGCTGGAGAACATCACGCTGGCGCCGATCAACGTTTTGAAGAAGCCGCGCGCGGAAGCCGAGGCGCGGGCGCGCGAGCTCCTGAAGCTGGTGGGGCTCGCCGATCTTGCATCGGCCTATCCGCAGCGCCTGTCGGGCGGCCAGCGTCAGCGCGTGGGCATCTGCCGTGCTTTGGCGATGGATCCCAACTATCTGCTGCTCGACGAGGTGACGAGCGCGCTCGACCCCGAAATGACGGGCGAGGTGCTCGACATACTGGCCGAGCTTGCGCGCGGCGGCACGACGATGCTGTTCGTGACCCACGAGGTCGAATTTGCGCGGCGCATTTCCAGCCGCATCGTTTTTCTGGAGCAGGGCGAACTCATCATCGACATGCCCACCGAACGTTTCTTTGCGGAGGATGGCGGGTTTGCCGTGCCGCGCATCCGCCAGTTCCTGACCAAGATGAAGAAAGACTGACGCGTGATACTTCTTGCCAATTGCGAGGCCGAAGCCGGATTTTCCGAATCCATTGCCGACCTGAAGAACGGGAAATCCGCCGTGGATGCGCTGGTGCGCGGCATCGGCTTCGTGGAGGCCGATCCGAAGGTGCGCAGCGTCGGCTATGGCGGCTGGCCCAACATGCTGGGCGTGATGGAATGCGACGCCGGCGTGATGGACGGAACGACCCGCGCCGTGGGCACGGTGGCCGCCGTTCCACGCACGCTGCATGTGGCCGCACTCGCCTGCGAGGTGATGCGTCGACTGCCCCATGTGATGCTGACCGGAGAGGGCGCTCGCAGGTTTGCAGATGAAATCGGTTTCACGCCCGACGAAATGCTCTACCCGGACAGCAAGCGCGTCTGGTGGGAAAAGCTCGACGGCCTGATGACCGAGGAACAGAAGGGCGCTTTCCCCGACACGCCGCTGGCGGGGCTTCTGGGCGCGATCACCGACCCCGAGCGGGTGCGCGACACGACCGTGTTTCTGGGGCAGGACCAGACCGGCGGGATCGCGACCGTCACCTCGACCTCGGGCTGGGCGTGGAAATATCCGGGCCGCGTGGGCGACAGCCCGATCCCCGGCGCAGGCTTTTACGCCGACAGCCGCTATGGCGCGGCGGCGTGCACGCATACTGGCGAGATGACCATGCGTTCGGCGACGGCGCACGCAATCGTGCACGGCATGAAATGCGGTCTGTCTCTCGATGACGCGATCCAGAGCGCTGCCGACGATCTGCTCGCGCTCGACACCGGTTTCATCGGCGAAGTGGTGATCCACGCGCTCGACACGCACGGCAATCACCGTGTCGTCAATCTCCATGGCCAGGGCACCGTTGCCTACTGGTTCTGGGAGCCTTCCATGGCCGCTGCGGAAAAGCGGCAATCGCAACCGATTTGATCCAAGAAGGAGGAGTTCAATGAAATCACTTGTGAAGAAAACCATTGTGGCGCTGGCGACCTGTGCCGCGCTCGCCGGACCGGCGGCAGCCGGCATGCTGGATGACATCATCGAGCGCGGCAAGGTGCGCATCGGCGTGTCGCTGGGCGGCGAGCCCATCGGTTTCCGCGACGACAAGAACAACCCCGTCGGCTATGACGTGGACGTGGCCACCCTGCTTGCCGAGAAGATCGGCGTGCCGGTGGAGTTCACCGACGTTTCAGGCGATGCGCGCGTTTCGATGCTGGTTTCCGGTCAGCTCGACATCGTTGTTGCAAACACGTCTGCCACGCTGGCGCGTGCCAAGGCGGTGAGTTTCTCGATCCCCTATAACCGTGCCGGCCTGCGCGTCATTGCGCAGAAGGATGCTGGGATCAACACCCTTGCCGATCTCGACGGCAAGCGCGTCGTCGTGGGGCGTGGCACCACGGGCGAAGCGTTCCTAAAGCGTGAAGTGCCGGGTGCGGAGCTGGTCTACACCGACACGTTCTCGCCGGATGGCGTCCTGCTTCTGCGCCAGAAGCGCGTTGACGCGGGTATTGAGGATTCCTCCATGCTCGACTATCTGGCGGCAAAGGAAGAAGGCCTGGTCACGGTTCCGGGTCTCTATTCCAACGATCCGATCGGCATTGCCGTCGCCAAGGGAGATCCGGACTTCGTGCGCTGGCTCGACATGTTCGTCTCGGACTACATCCAGTCCGGCGCCTATGAGGCGAACTACAAGAAATGGTGGGGCGAAGACGCCAACCCGCCGGAGCTGAACCCGCTCTGGTAAACCCGAATGGCCCGCTGGCGAGCAACCTTGCCGGCGGGCATTCTCGTTATCCGGTGCTGCGCTCGACGAAACGGGTGCGCAGCTCATGCACTTCCGGGTGGTCGCGATAGCCGGCCGGATCCTTCAGAAACATCGAAATGCCATGGATCAGTTCCGCCCTGTCAAAGCCGATCGAGGAGATGTCGAAGGCGTTGAAATTGGCGTTCACCACGGCGTCGAACCCGTAGAGACGATAGTCGCGCGGCGGCAGAAGATCGCGCGCTCTCAGCCCGTCCATCATGCCCATGGCCATGCGTCCGAGGTGCAGAAAATCGCATCGGGAAGGCTGGCGCCGTCTATGCTACGAGCGAGGGCAAGCCCCGACGCGTAGGAATAATCGCCCTGCAGTTCCTGAACGAGATCGAGACCAGCCCCGGCGCAGATGTCGCGATAGGCCTGAATGCGGGCTTGCTCGATGAGCGAGGTCTGACGGCCGGTAACCAGCGCGCCGGTTTTCGCCCCGCGTTCCAGCGCACGCGTCACCGCCTCGCGAATGCCCGCCGCCTCGTCAATCGTGATGTAGGCGGACTTGGCGTCGAAGCGCCCGTTGAGCATCAGCACATTGTCACTGTGGAAGAGCGTGCGCACGCCCTCGGCATCCGCAAAGTCGGAAAAGACGAGCGCTGCATGAACATGAAACGCGGCGCTGTTGCGCAGGAAATCTTCGATCTTCTCGGTGTTGCCGACACGGATGATGACCGCCTGCTTGCCAAGCGCCTGGATCGCTTCGAGCAGCGGGTCGAACAGGTCGAGATCGGAAAGATCGGTGATGTGGTTGACGATGACCGCCACCATGTCGAGCGAATTGGTGGCCAGACCGCGCGCCAGTGGGTTCTGGTTGTAGCCAAGCTCCGCGGCCGCCTTCAGAACACGCTCGCGCTTCTCGCGCGAGACCGGACGGCGCTCCGGCGAGAGCGCACGGGAGACAATCGCCGGCGCCACGCCCGCCCGCTTCGCGACATCGGCAATCGTCGGCCTTTTGCGTCGCGCGGGTTTGTCTTCGGGCATGGATTCTTCCGGTTTTCTTGTAATGTTCTGGCCTTCGCGGCCTTATGCCATCAAACACGAAAGAATTGAAATGATATGTTGTTTTGACATCGGCGGGTCCAAGGCCGTCGTTGCCGACATGGGATCGGACAACAGGCCGGTCATTCGCAGCAGGCAGGCGACGCCCGCGCGCGATTACGACGCTTTCCGCGAAACGGTGAAGGCGATGGCGGGAGAGGGCGATGCACCGGTGGGCATCTCCATCGCGGCGGTGATCGATCCCGTGACCGGGCTTGCGCGCAGCGCGAACATTCCCTGCATCACCGGCCGCAACGTGGCGGAGGATCTGCGCGAAACACTCTCGCGCCCGGTCTATGTCATCAATGATGCGAATGCCTTTGCGCTCGCCGAAGCGCAGACGGGTGCAGGCATCGGGCACCGGCAGGTGCTTGCCGCAATCATCGGTACAGGCATTGGCGGCGCGGTGGTGATCGATGGCCGCGTGATGACGGGTGCGACCGGCAATGCCGGCGAATGGGGCCACGGACCGGCCAGCGCCATGCGCACGGGCACCGTGCTGCCGGCGATTGAATGCGGCTGCGGGCAGGTGGGCTGCGTCGACACGCTGGGCGCCGCGCGTGGCATCGAGCGGCTGCACTGGCACCTGCACGGCATCGAGAGCGACAGCGTGACGATCCTCGCGCAATGGCATGCCGGTGAGGAGCTGGCGACACGCACCGTCGATGTCTTTCTCGACATTGTCGGCGGCGCGCTGGCCAACATCGTCAACATGGTCGATCCGTCCATCATCCCGGTCAGCGGCGGGCTGGCACAGGATGAAGCACTCATTGAAGCGCTTGATGCGGAGGTGCGCCAGCGCTGTCTGATCGAGCGCAGCGAACGGCTGCTTGTCCCGGTTCTGGGCGGGGCGGAAAAGGCGCTGGTGGGCGCTGCAATCTTTGCAAGGGAGGCACATGATGCGGGCAACGCTTGAGGTTTGCGTGGATAGCTTGAAGGCGTGGAGGCCTGCGTTGAGGGCGGGGCGGACAGGATCGAGCTGTGCTCGGCGCTGCCGCTTGGCGGGCTGACGCCATCCCATGGCCTGATGCGAGCGGCGGCAGGATGCGGCGTGCCGGCCTATGCCATGATCCGGCCGCGCCAGGGCGATTTCTGCTTCAGCGAGTGCGAAGTTGCGCTGATGCTGGATGACATCGCGGCGGCGCGCGATGCCAGGCTTGCCGGTGTGGTTCTGGGTGCTACGACCGTAGATGGCGTTCTCGACGAGCGAACGCTTGCGGCGCTGTGCGAAGCGAGTGCGGGCATGGGCCGTACGCTACACCGCGTGATCGACACGGTGGAGGATCGGCTGGCGGCAATCGAGACTGCGGTCGCGCTTGGCTTTGAGAGAATCCTGACCTCCGGCGGCGCCCTGACGGTGCTGGAGGGGAAGGATGCCCTTGCTGCCATGCACACCCATGCGGACGCGCGCATCGAGATCATGGCCGGGTCGGGTGTCTCGACTGAGAATGTCGAAGCGGTCGCGCGCTCAACCGGCATCCGCTCGTTTCATGCCTCCTGCAGTGAAGCAATGGCCACCGATGACAGGCTGGCCCGCTTCGGTTTCACGTCGCCCGTGGAGCGGCGAACGTCGGCGCGGCGTATCTGTGAGATGCAGGCTGTTTTGCAGCGCATTTCCGGACCGAAGGAGACTTGAGCGCCGGGCTTCGGACACGCGGGCCTATTTGCCCTCCGTGTCCTGCCAGTCCTTCGGCAGGTTGGGCTCCTGCACGAGCGGTGCAAGGAGAACCTTGCCGTAGATCGGGCCATGGCGCCTGCGCTGTTCAGGGTCTTCCTCGAAGGAAAGCGCGTACTGGCCGATCTGATGGAAATAGGTCAGCCGGGCACGCACAAGGCTTTCCTCCGGGCCGTAGCCCATGGCGCGAAAGGCACGCTGAAGAAGCGTGATGCGCAGGTCGTCCATGGCCGCCACTTCTCTGCCGAGCGCTTTGGAGGTGCGTGACCAGTCGCGTACGGCAAGATCCAGCAAGGGGCTGAAGGGCTTTTCGTCCACCCAGATGTGAACGATCTCTGTGAAGAACTGCAGGCCATCGATGTCGGTGACGTCGCGCTTTGCCTCGAAGGGCGCGCAGTTCGCGCGGCGCCATTCGTTCAGCAGTTCGTCGTGGAGATCCTTCAGGCTGGAGAAGTGAAAATAGAAACTTCCGCGCGTGACCTTGAAGTGACGGGCGAGCCGGTCGATCTTGACCTCGGCGATGCCGCGTTTTTCCAGGACCTTGCGCGCGGCCTTGACCCAGGCCTCGCGGCTCAGCGTCTGGCGCGGTGAGGACTTTGGGTCCGAGGCGGGTTTTGCATTCGTCTTTCTTGCCAACGCTGTCTCCACTTCGGATAGGTTGCCGGGCCCGGGCCAGGCAGAACTCAAAATTGGACCATAGCGACCCGGCTTCCGCTAGCAGAAGTTGCGCACGCGGTCATCCCATGCCTTATGGGAGTGCGCTGATGCGCTCGAGCATCAGGTCGAAGAACGGCACCGGTTCGATCCGCCGCAGCACATTGACGTTCTTCTCTTTCCCGGTGACGTGCCACCAGTCGACGACGGTCATGCCGATGGTCTCGGATGACGAAATATCGACGGTCACGTAACACTGGCGCTGTTCATAGATATTTGGGGAAAGCAGATAGCCCGTCACGCAGGCATCGTGGATCGGCCGCGCCTGGTGGGGAATTTGTGATCGCCATACTGGCAATAGAATTCAGCCATGTTGGCGGCTTCCAGGGCCGCGCGGCTGCCCGTGGCGCGCAGGGTTCCAAGCCACTCCGGTGTCATCTGCGCCGTGTAGGTGCAGTCAATCGGCGCCATGGTGACCGGGACGCCCGAATGGAACACTTTGTGAGCTGCATGTGGATCGACGAAAATGTTGAACTCCGCCGCAGGTGTCGCATTCCCTCCTTCGAAGAAACCGCCCCCCATCAGCACCACTTCGCAGATGCGCGGGACGATACGCGGCTCCATGGTCATGGCCATGGCGAGGTTGGTCATCGGTCCAAGCGTGCATACGGTGATCTCGCCTTCGGGCGCGGCCATGATCGTGCGCACCATCCAGTTGACTGCATGCTCGTCCTGTACGGGGGTTGCCGGTTCGGGCAGTTCCGCGCCGTCGAGGCCGGTCTCGCCATGGACGTATTCCGCTGTCATCAGCTTCTTCACCATTGGCGCCGGGCACCCCGCGAAGACGGGGACGTCCGGGCGTCCCGCCAGTTCTACGACCTTGAGTGCGTTTTTTGTGGTCAGCGAAAGAGGCACGTTGCCGCCGACGGTTGTGATGCCGACCACTTCAAGGTCTTCAGGGGAACCCAGGGCGAACAGGATTGCAAACGCGTCGTCCTGTCCCGGGTCGGTATCGATGATGATTTTCCGTGGCGCCATGCTCGTTATCCAATTCCGTCTGCTGCGGCTATTGCCGACCACAATCTGATATGCATAAATACAGTACTGTATGGTATCTTCAAGCTGGGATGGTGGTCATGTCAACGAGTACACGCGGCGAGTTCTCCGAAATTCCTGTTCTCGACGTCTCCGGTCTCTATGGAGGCGATGAGGACGCGGTGCGCGCGGTTGCTTCAACTCTGCGCGGTTATCTGGAGAATATCGGCTTCCTCTATATCGTGGGCCATGAGATTTCTCAGTCCGACATCGAGGCCGTGCGTGAGGCGAGCAAGCAGTTCTTTGCTCTTCCGGAAGAGGAAAAACTGAAGCTGCGGATCGACAGGAACTTCCGCGGCTATCTGCCTTTTGCCGGTTCCACGATCGTTACCTCTTCGGTTGCCACCGTCAGCAAGCCGAACCAGAGCGAATCGATTTTCTTCATGCACGAGGTCGATGCAAACGACCCGCGTGTTGCTGCAGAAAAGCCGCTGCAGGGGCCCAACCAGTGGCCGGACGCCGCGCTGCTGCCGGAGTTCCGTGAGACCATCGAGCGCTATGTCGCGCAGATGACCACGCTGGCCCGCAAGATGGTCGGTGCAATTTCAATCTCGCTCGGTTTGTCGCCGGACGAACTGAACGCCCATTTCGACGATCCGACAACCTTCCTGCGGCTTCTGCACTATCCCACGCAGAAGGCGGAAGAGGGGCTTTTCGGCTCTGCGCCACATACGGATTATGGGTTCATAACGCTGCTCGCGCAGGATGACGTCGGGGGACTTGAAGTGAAAAACAAGGCCGGAGACTGGGTGCCGGCGCCGCCGATCGCCAATTCCTTTGTCATGAATGTGGGCGACATTCTCGCCCGCTGGTCGAACGACGTCTTCGTTTCCACGCCGCACCGCGTGATCAACCGTTCGGGCCGCGAGCGCTATTCGCAGCCCTTCTTTTTCGACCCGTCGATGGAAGCTCTGATTGAAGCCCTGCCGGCCTGCGTCGCGGAAGGTGCCGCAGCGAAATACGAGCCGGTGCTCTATGGCGATTATCTGATGGAGCGGATCGACAAGAACTACCATTACCGCAAGAAGCAGGCAGCCCAGGAGAGCGCTGCGCGCTGACAGGCGGGGGTGATACGGCCTGACGGTCCCAAGGGACGCCAGGGCCGTTTGCAAAGGGTTATGCAGCCGAGCTTCGGCATATAAGAATGGATTGAGAGGAGAACGGGTATGAACAGGCACCTTAAGCAACTCGCAGGCGCTGGCTTCGCCGCCCTGCTTGGCGGGTGGAGCGTTTCGGCGATGGCTGCCGATGTTTCGAAATCGCCGGAGGTCGAAGAGACGGGCAAGCTGACGGTCGCAAACACGATCGACTTTGCGCCATTCGAATATCTCGATGCCGATGGTAAGCCGACCGGCATCATCATCGAACTGGCCGGCGAAGTCGCCAAACTTGTGGATGCCGAGCTTGATGTTCAGCGAACCCCGTTCCCGTCGATGATCCCGGGTCTGGCTGCCGGTCGCTTCAAGATTGCCTGGGAAACCTTCTCGGCCAATCCGGATCGTTTGAAACAGGTCGATTTCGTGATGTTCATCAAGGCCGGCATTGCCGCCTCCACATCACCGGAGAAGAAGGACGAGTTCACAGGGGAACTGCCCCTTTGCGGCAAGCGTGTCGGCGTTTCGGCCGGCAGCGCGTCCGACTTCCTGGTCGACAAGCTGACCGCCGAATGCACGGAGAAGGGGCTCGAGCCCATCGACAAGTCGGTGTTCAATTCCTCAACGGACATTATCCAGGCGGTGCTTGCCGACCGCGTTGATGCGCGTATGGACGATGCGACCGCCTCCAGCTATTTCGAGGTCACGAGCAAGGGCCAGCTGGTCGTGCTGCCGACGCTCTATGACGTTGCGCCGCTCGGCCTTGCCATCGCCAAGGACGACAAGCCGACCGCCGACATGATGGTTTCGGCCCTTTCCGAACTGTTCGAGAATGGCACCTACCAGTCTATCCTCGAGAAATACGGAATGGGCGCCTATGCGATCAAGGAACCCTATTTCGTCGGTGACATGGAAGCGCTGCGGGCCGAGTAGTCGGCCCATAGCGTCATTGCAGTGAATTTGGAGAAACGATGAGCAAGGTCGACGCGAGCGAAACTCGCCCCCAGCCATCCTCCCTGGTCGCGGATGTCGACCGTCTCGTCGTGGTGCCGCGCCGCAACTATGGCATATGGATCGGTACGGCACTCACCCTGGTGCTCTCGTTCTTCATACTGCGCGCTTTCGCCGTGAATCCGGCTTTTGGATGGGAGACAGCCGCAGGCTATCTCTTCCATCCCTCTATCATGCGCGGTCTGCTGAACACGCTGATCCTTACCGTGGTGATCATGGCGCTGGCCATCATCATTGGTACGGTGGTGGCGGTCATGCGGGTTTCTCCGAGCCCCGTCCTGCGTGGTTTCGCAGGGGCTTATGTGTGGTTCTTTCGCGGTGTCCCGGCGCTGATCCAACTCATCTTCTGGTTCAATCTGGCGCTTCTGGTCCGCGAGATTTCGCTGACGCTGCCGTTTGTCGGCGAGGTGTTCTCGATCCGCACAAATGACTTCATGACGCCGTTCTTCTCTGCCGTTGTCGCCCTGTCGCTCTGTGAAGCGGGATACATGGCCGAGATCATCCGCGCGGGCATCAAGTCGGTGCCTTCGGGGCAATCGGAAGCAGCAAGCGCGCTCGGCATGCCCTACCGCAACATCCTGAAGCGCATTGTCCTGCCGCAGGCCATGCGTTTCGTCGTGCCGCCCACGGGCAATGAGGCGATCAATCTTCTCAAGATGACCTCGCTCGTGACCTTTATCGCGGTCGATGACCTTTTCTATTCGGCGCAGTCAATTTACGCGCGCACCTTCGAGACCATCCCGTTGCTCATCGTGGTTGCGGTCTGGTATCTCGCGGTTGTCTCCATCATGTCGGTGGGGCAGCACTTTCTGGAGCGCCATTTCGGCCGCAGCGAGACCCGGACGGATTCATGGGCACTGCGCGTCATTCGCAGTGCATTCGGATCCCGCGCCAAGGAATTTTCAGCATGAGCAACACGCCAAGCGAAAATCGCGCGCGCTTTGGCGTGCCGGAAAACTCCATGGTGTTTGCCCGCGGCGTGCGCAAATCCTATGGTCCGCTTGAGGTGCTGAAGGGCGTGGACATCGATGTACCGGCCGGTTCGGTTGCATGCATCATCGGCCCGTCCGGCTCCGGAAAAAGCACGTTTCTGCGCTGCATCAACCATCTGGAAAAGCTCACCGGTGGCATTCTTCTCGTCGATGGCGCCTTTGTGGGGTACGACCTGCGTGACGATCGTCTCTACGAGGTGAAGGACGACGAGCTTTGCCAGCGGCGCGCCGAGATCGGCATGCTGTTTCAGTCCTTCAATCTGTTCTCTCACATGACGGTGATGGAGAATCTGGTCGAAGCGCCCATCCATGTGCGTCGGATGCCGGCGGAACAGGCAAAGGCTGAAGCTCTCGAACTGCTGGCGCGCGTGGGGCTGTCCGACAAGGTCGACCGGTATCCGCGAGAATTGTCAGGCGGTCAGCAGCAGCGCGTGGCCATCGCCCGGGCCATGGCGATGAAGCCCAAGGTGCTTCTTTTTGACGAGCCCACTTCCGCACTCGACCCCGAGCTTGTGGGTGAGGTTCTGCAGGTGATGCGTGATCTCGCCGAAGCCGGCATGACCATGGTCGTTGTCACCCACGAGATCGGCTTCGCCCGCGAAATCGGCGATCAGCTTATTTTCATGGATGGCGGCGTGATCGTCGAGCAGGGCGATCCGCGTGAGATGATCGCCAACCCGCAATCGCCGAGGACGCGGGAGTTCCTCTCAAAGGTTCTCTGAGGGGCCGCCTTTCCGAAGCACGTTCTGTCCAGGGCGGGTCACCATTCAGCGATTGATCCGTCCTCGTGACGCCACACAGGTGCGCGCCAGCGGTGCCCGATCTCTGTCTGCTTTCGCACAAAATCCTCGTTCACCCGAATGCCGAGGCCGGGCCCCCTGGGGATTTTGAGAAAACCATCCTTGAGTTCAAAACCATGGCCTGGCTCGAGATAGTCGGCCATGTCCTGGGTGGCATTGTAGTGGATGCCGAGGCTCTGCTCCTGAATGAAGGCATTGTGGCATACGGCATCCACCTGCAAACAGGCGGCCAGCGCGATCGGTCCCAACGGGCAATGCGGTGCAAGGGCGACATCATAGGCTTCGGCCCAGTGTGCAATGCGCAGCATTTCTGAGATCCCGCCGACATGTGCGGTGTCCGGGTTGATTACGCTTGCTGCCCGCTGTTCGAACACCGGCTTGAAGTCGAAGCGCGAATGCAGCCGCTCGCCGATGCACAGCGGGATCGACGTTTGCCGGGAAAGATCGGCCAGCGTGCCGATATGAGCGGAATCGACCGCGTCTTCGATGAATATCGGCCTTAGATGCTCTATCTCCTTCAGCAACTGCTTCGACATGGGCGCGTGAACGCGGCCGTGGAAATCGAAGGCGAGATCCATCTCGGTACCGACCGCAGAACGCAGATCCGACAATTGCCGGACGACGCCATCCAGCTTTTTATAGCTGTCGATGATCTGCATTTCGGCACAGGCATTGAACTTGCAGGCAGTGAAGCCGCGATCCATCAGGTCTTTCGCGCCGGCGACGAGATCCGAGGGGCGGTCGCCTCCGATCCAGCAATAGCTGCGGATCCTGTCGCGGACAGCACCACCCAGGAGGTCGTGAACGGGAGCGTTGTAATATTGCCCCTTGATGTCCCATAGCGCCATGTCGATGCCCGACAGGGCGCTCATCAGAACCGGGCCTCCCCGGTAGCAGCCATTGCGGTAGAGCATGTGCCAGATGTCTTCGATCCGCATGGGATCGGCGCCGATCAGGAAATCGGAGAACTCCTCGATCTTGGCAGCAAGCGTTGCCGCATGGCCTTCAAGAACAGGCTCGCCCCAGCCGGAAATGCCCTCGTCCGTCTCGATCTTGAGAAAGAGCCACCGCGGCGGAACCAGGAACGTGGTGAGTTTGGTGATCTTCATGAAAACGTGTCTTTTCCCGTTATGGCTTGACGGACCGGGCCGCGCTCACATCGTGCTTTGCCTTGGCGATCAAGGCGAGGGCGAGTTTGCGTGCTCCTTCCGCGTCCCTCAGGCGCAGCGCCTCGACCAACGCGCCGTGCTGGCCGATTGATTCTTCGAGGTTTTCTGCCGAATGCGCCGAGGTGGAGAGCATGAAGTTCAGCGCCGGATCCATGAGCGCGCCGAACTGCTGGAAAATGCGGTTGTGGCTGGCTTTTAGAAGGTGCTCATGAAACACGATGTCTGCGGCGATGAAGGCCTCGACATCGTTGCCGGCAGCCGCCATCGCCTGCCACGCCGCTTCAATGTCTGCGATCTCCTGCATGGTGGCGCGTCGGGCCGCCAGCTCAGCGGCCATCGGTTCGATGGCACCGCGCGCTTCCAGAATGCAGTCCACAAGTCCCATCCTGTCGAGATTGGGGCCTATCCATTCGAGAACCTGAGTGTCCAGAATGTTCCATTCATCCTGTCTGCACACGATGGTACCAATGCGTGGGCGGCTCACCACCAGCCCTTTCGCCTGAAGGATTTTCAGCGTTTCGCGAATGACCGTGCGGCTGACGCCGTATTCTTCGCAGAGATCGTTTTCACGCGGCAGGTTCGTCCCCTCGGCGAATTTTCCAGAAAAGATGTCCCGGGCGATGGATTGAGCGACAGACAGGCGGACGCGCGGTCTCGTTGATCTGCCTGCTGGGACTTCCATGGTCGAAACGGTCACTGTCCGGTTGCCTCCGCATTGTTGCCCGCCCGCTTTTGACAAAGCCGAGCTTGGATTTTGTCGGCAGTCATGGCCGTCTTTCGTGCGTTGTCAAACCAGTATCATTATTTATCATACAAATGCAATTGACTAATATGATGATTGGACGTAATTTTCCCACGCTCTCAGGAGGGCGTCGCAGAGCAACAGGGAGGTTCTCATGCGCTTTTTGAAAACTGCAGCGATGGCTGCGATTGCCGGCACGCTTTTGGCCGGGTCGGCGCTGGCCGATGACGTGAAGATCGGATTTCTGGTCAAGCAGCCGGAAGAGCCGTGGTTTCAGGACGAGTGGAAATTCGCCGATATCGCAGCTTCGGAAAAAGGCTTCACGCTCGTCAAGATCGGTGCCGAGGATGGCGAAAAAGTCATGTCCGCCATCGACAATCTGGGCGTTCAGGGCGTGCAGGGGTTTGTCATTTGCACGCCTGATGTGAAGCTTGGGCCGGGCATCGTCGCGAAGGCGGCGGCCAATGGTCTCAAGCTGATGACTGTCGATGACAGGCTGGTCGGTTCCGATGGTGAGCCTCTCGCCGATGTGCCCCACATGGGTATTTCAGCCGTGAAGATCGGCGAAACGGCGGGTGAAGCCATCGTCGCCGAAATCGAGAATCGTGGCTGGGACATGACCGAGGTAGGTGCGATCCGGGTGTCCTATGATCAGCTCCCGACGGCGGTTGATCGGGTTGAGGGTGCTATTGCCAAGCTTAAAGAGGCAGGCTTTCCGGAAGCCAACATCTTCGATGCGCCGCAGGCGCGCACGGACACCGAAGCCGCTCTCAACGCGGCGACCGTGGTTCTGAACAAGAACGCGGACATCAAGCACTGGGTCGCCTTCGGTCTGAACGACGAAGCCGTTCTTGGCGCGGTGCGGGCTGCCGAAGGCGTGGGCATCGGAGCGGACGCCATGATCGGTGTCGGTATCGGCGGTGCGGATTCGGCGATCAACGAATTCAGGAAGCCCGAGCCGACCGGCTTCTTCGGAACTGTGATCATTTCGCCAAAACGCCATGGCTACGAAACCGCGCTCAACATGTATGACTGGATCGTTGACGACAAGGAGCCGGAGAAGCTGATCCTGACGTCCGGCGCTCTGGCCCTGCGCGATAACTATCAGGACGTGCGCAAGGACCTTGGCATCGAATAGGCAACTGTTCGTGTAGCGCCGGCGCGTGAGCCGCGCCGGCGCCCTTCTTCCCGCCCGTGAGGGCGGGTTTCCGACACTGGCTATGCTTTGGAGGAAGCCGGCTTTATGTCTGCCTATCTCGAATTCTCCGGCATTTCGAAGAGTTATCCTGGCGTCAAAGCGCTTTCCAACGTCTCCTTCGGGGTTCGGAAGGGGGCGGTTCACGGGTTGATGGGAGAAAACGGAGCGGGGAAATCCACCCTGATCCGCATTCTCTCCGGTGACGCCGCTGCCGATGAGGGCACGGTGCGCCTCGATGGCGAGACGCAGCACTATCAGTCGACCCGCGATGCTTTCGATGCGGGCGTGGTGGTCATTCACCAGGAACTGCAGCTTGTGCCCGGGCTCACCGTTGCAGAAAATCTCTGCCTTGGACGGTTTCCGGCAACCGGCGGCGTGATCGGTTTCAGCGCCATGTATGAGGATGTCCGGCGCAAGCTCGAGCTTGCCGGCATCTCGGTCGATCCGACGCGCAAGGTTGCAGAGCTTTCCATCGGCGAACGTCAGATGGTGGAAATCGCCAAAGCCGTCATGCTCGATGCCCGCGTGATCGCACTGGATGAACCAACCTCCTCGCTTTCCTCACGCGAGAGCGAGATCCTCTTTTCCCTGATCGACAGGTTGAGGGAGGATGGCCGCGTCATACTCTATATCTCACATCGACTGGACGAAGTCTTCCGCCTCTGCGACAGCCTTACGGTGCTGCGTGATGGCCGGCTGGCGGCGCACCATGAGACGATCAAGGGGGTGACGCGAGATCAGATCGTGTCCGAAATGGTCGGGCGGGAAATCAGCGACATCTGGGGGTGGCGCTCTCGTCCCGTCGGGGCGGTCGAACTGGAAGTGGACAGTGTTCATGGCGAAAAGCTGCCTGTTCCTGCCTCCTTCGAGGCGCGTCGGGGTGAAATCCTCGGCTTTTTCGGTCTGATCGGGGCAGGTCGCTCGGAGCTGTTGCGCATGATCAGCGGTGCCGATCCGCGCGCCGGCGGCCATGTGCGTGTCGGTGGCGTGGAGATCGCCTCCGGCCAGCCGGCGGAGGCGATCCGCAAGGGGGTCGTTCTGTGCTCCGAGGACCGCAAGTTCGACGGCATCATCCAGGGCCGTTCGCTCGAAGAGAACATCCTTATCTCTTCGCGCCGGCATCTGACACGCTTCGGTGTGCTGGATCTGCGCCAGGAAGGGCAGGTGGCCGAAACCTTCCTGAAAAAACTCAGGGTGCGCACGCCCTCGCGCAAGCAAGACATCATCAACCTGTCCGGCGGAAATCAACAGAAGGTCATCCTGTGCCGCTGGCTCTCGGAAAAGGGTGTCAGGGTTCTGCTCGTCGACGAACCGACGCGCGGTATCGATGTCGGCGCCAAATCCGAAATCTACGACATTCTCTATCAACTCGCGGAGGAGGGGATGGCCATCGTCGTCATCTCCAGCGAACTGCCCGAAGTCATGGGCATTTGCGACCGTATCCTCGTGATGTGCGAAGGGCGCATCAGCGCAGAGATCGAGCGGGCTGACTTCAACGAACAATCCATCCTCGCCGCCGCGCTGCCGGACGAGGTGACCGCCGCGTCGGTCGGTTAAGAGGCTTCACGATGACGACTTCCATCAAAAAGCTCATCCTGGGCGACCAGGGACTGCTTGTAATCTTCATTCTCGCCTTCGCGCTCGTGTCGCTGACGGTCCCCAACTTCCTGACCGAACGCAACATGCTCGGTCTTTTGCAGTCCGTGGTTACCGTCGGTGTGATCGCCTGCACCATGATGTTCTGTCTCGCGGCGCGGGATTTCGACCTGTCCGTCGGCTCCAACGTCGCTTTTTGCGGCATGGTGGCGGTTATGGCGTCGAATGCGACCGGCTCCATCTTTCTGGGCATCCTGACGGCGCTGGCTGCGGGCGCGCTCGTCGGGCTTTTCAATGGCGTGGTCATCGCCAAATTCCGCATCAACGCGCTGATCACGACGCTGGCAACCATGCAGATTGTGCGCGGGCTTGCGCTCATCTCGTCGGATGGGCGGGCTGTGGGCATCGACGATCCCGGTTTTTATCAGCTCGCCCTGTCCAGGTTTTTAGGCGTGCCGACACCGATCTGGGTTCTGGCGGCGCTGTTCGTCGTCTTCGGCTTTGTCCTGAACCGCACGGTGTTCGGCAAGAACACGCTCGCCATGGGCGGCAATCCCGAGGCTTCGCGGCTTGCGGGCGTCAATGTCGACTGGATGCGAATCTGGATTTTCACCCTGCAGGGATTCATCTGCGCGGTGGCTGGCATCCTGCTTGCCTCCCGCATCACATCCGGCCAGCCCAACGCGGCGACGGGGCTTGAGCTTTCGGTGATATCGGCCTGTGTTCTGGGCGGCGTATCGCTGGCCGGCGGCCGCGCGACGATGACCGGCGTAATCGTCGGTGTGATGATCATGGGCATAGCGAGAACGTCATGAACCTTTTGAACATTCAGGCCTTCTATCAATATGTCGTGCGTGGGTTCATCCTCCTGCTCGCAGTGCTGCTCGACAATATGCGGTCAAGCGCGATCGGGCGGCGTTGATTCAAAGGGGGGCTGTTTGAACAAGAGGTCTGGCCGGACGTGCAGGAAACGGGCGGCAGCGCATTGGATACGGGGAGGCATCGCATGACATCCGGACAGGGGCGGCTGAGCGGCAAGCGCATCTTTTTGACAGGTGCTGCCCAGGGCATAGGCCGGGCCATCGCCGAAGCCTGCCTGCGGGAAGGGGCCTCTCTGTTTCTGGTGGACCGGGACGCGTCGCTTCTGGAGCAGACGGTTGGCGAACTCGGTGCTCCCGACGGGCGGCTCGCCCATGCCGTTGCCGACATCTCGGATGCCGCGGCCATCCGGGATGCTGCCGGCGAGGCCGGGAAGACCATCGGCGTTCCCAACGCACTCATCAACAATGCCGGTGTCAACGTCTTCCACGAACCGCTTGAGACCGACGATGAAGAATGGGCGCGCTGCTTCGATATCAATCTGAAGGGGGCATGGCATTGCTGCTGTTCGCTGCTTCCCGGCATGATTGAGGAGGGGGGTGGCGCCATTCTCAACATTGCCTCGACCCACAGTTTCACGATCATTCCGCATACGTTTCCCTATCCGGTGGCCAAGCACGCGCTTCTGGGCATGACGAAAGCGCTGGCGCTGGAATATGCGGGCAGGGGGGTGCGTGTGAACGCCATCGCGCCGGGCTATGTGGAGACACAGAAAAACGTCGATTACTGGAACAGTTTTCCCGATCCAGCGGCTGCGCGCGCCGAGACGCTGGCCATGCATCCGGGCGGTCGCATAGCAACGCCCGGCGAGATCGCCATGCGTCGGTTTTCATGATTTCCGACGAATGTCCCTTCATGAATGCCGCCTGCCTCGTTATTGATGGTGGCCTGAGCGTTTTGCAGCATCCGGCCTGAGTTCATTTTCATGACTGACCCTTCCCGTTCGTTCTGCGCTGCCGTTGACTGGGGCACGAGCAGTTTTCGCCTCTGGCTTCTGGACGATGAGCACTGTCATCGCCTCCAGCAGCAGCAATGAGGGGATGATGCACTGCGCGGGCACGGGCTTTGCGCCGGTTCTCGAAGCTCATCTTGCCAAAGTGGGTGCGCCTGCCGGCACGCCTGTGTTGATCTGCGGTATGGCGGGTGCAAGGCAGGGCTGGCTGGAGGCTCCCTATATGGAGGTTCCCGCAAGCCTCATGGCGCTTTCGGCACAGGCAGCGCGGGTTTTGGATGCCGAGGGCGATGTGCGCATCCTGCCCGGCCTCTCGCTCAACGATCCGCAGGTGCCGAACGTGATGCGTGGCGAAGAGACGCAATTGCTGGGCGCGGTGGGCGAGAATGGCAATGCGCTGGTGTGCATGCCCGGCACGCACAGCAAATGGGTGAAGATTGAGAACGGCACGGTAACCCATTTCAGCAGCTTCATGACCGGAGAGCTGTTCTCGCTTCTGACGAAGCACGGAATCCTTCAGCACGCGATTGAAGCAGATCGGGCCGTTTCGGCGGATGATGCGGCGTTCCTGTCCGCGCTTGAGCGCGCCACGGCGCAGGCGCATGCTGCGCTCTCCGGTCTCTTCGGTGTGCGCGCGGCACAATTGCTGGGGTTCGAGGAGCGCGCTGTTGGCGCTGCACACCTTTCCGGTCTTCTGATCGGTGGAGAAATATCCGCTGCGCGGGGGCTCTACGGGGAGGGCCTGGAGGTCACGCTGATCGCGTCTCACCCGGTCGATGCGCTATACCGGACCGCCCTGGAACGTCAGGGCTTCAGCGTCGCGTTGAAAGACGCTGGCGAAGCCTCACGGGCCGGGCTTTTCAACTCGGCGAAACGAATCTGGAGCCAGTAGTCATGGCAGAACGAGATATTTTCTGGCCCGGAAATAAACGGGCCCTGGTGGCGATCCTGCGTGGCATTCGTCCCTCCGAGGTCGCGGCCATGACCGAGATGCTGATCGACGAGGGCATCACCTCCATCGAGGTGCCGCTGAACTCGCCCGACCCGTTCCAGTCCATCGAAACGGCCATTGCTATTGCCGGAGACCGCGCGCTCATTGGCGCCGGCACCGTGCTCACCGTCGAGGATGTCGACCGACTGTCGGACATCGGCGGCCAACTGGTCGTCAGCCCGAACACCGATCCCGATGTGATCCGGCGCAGCGTGGCGCTTGGCATGGTCTCCATGCCCGGCGTCTTCACACCCAGCGAAGCGCTTCTCGCGCACAAAAGCGGTGCCTCGGCGCTAAAATTCTTTCCGGCTTCCGCATTGGGTGTTTCCGGCATTTCAGCATCAAGGCAATTTTGCCGGAAGAAGCACTTGTCTGCGCTGTTGGCGGTGTTTCCGATGCTTCGTTCGGCGACTATTTCAAGATCGGTGTGCGCGCCTTCGGTCTTGGGACGGGCCTATACCGGCCTGGTGATGCACTCGACGCTGTTCGCGTCAGGGCTCGCAAGACCGTCGAAGCCTATGATCGCGCCTCCGCAGACTGAGCTTCATTGAGCGGCTGCCGGGTCGATCTCGGCAGATAATATCCGCGCCGACCGGGCCCCTGGTGGGGCCCCTCTCATTCGGCTGGTCATGCGTACCACTGCCCCGGCAGACCCGGTTGCAGCATGCTCGATCTCTGTTCATCAAACACATCATCATTCGCTTTGATCGATTGACAAGGCTGTGAGTTTAGCACTAGCTTTCAAATGTGACCAGGTGTTCACATTTTGGCAAACGGGAGGTGTCGACCTCCTGAAAATCGGCTGAGGTTCGGTCTTGACCATCGGAATTGCGGCATATGGCAAAGGCTCAGTGGCGGCCATTCAGACAGCCGTTTCAGCGGCGGAGCTCTGTGGCCGTGGAGCCATTGGCGGCTTTGCCGTTCTGGCGGTTATCGAGGCCGATGGTTCGGTTGCTTACAGAACCACACAGAATGGCGGAATCTCCTCGCTCGACATTCCCGAGGAATGGTTTCGGGCCCCCTGCGCGGCTGTGATCTCGAGCGGACCCGACCGCCCTGAGCCTTTGACACAGTTTCTCGTGGGGCGGGCCGGCTCCGGTCTCGTGACCGGGCATCGTCTTCCCAACAGCGTTTCGGCCGATGGCGTGTCCGTCAACAGTGCCGTTCTGGAGAAACTGGCTGGTGGTGAGGCGCCGCAGGGCAGTGTTGACGCGGTGCTCGCCCAGGATCCCGAGATTGATGCCGGGTTGATCGCCGTAACCATCGATGGACGGTTGGGAACCGGAAATTCCGGCAGAGTGTTGCGGCGTGGCGATCTCGGACAGGCGCACCGCGAAGAGGGGGGCTGTGGATTTTCGCTGCTTCACAACTCAATTTTCGCGGCCACCGGGACGTGTCAGGCGCTTGCGGAGATTCTCGGTGAGCTTGCCTGGCAGGAACTGACGGGAATACCGGCCGGCCACGCGATCATCCGGCTGGAAGCGCCGGTCACCGTCGAGGCTGCCGCGCGTGACCGCGTCCACATTGATCTGAACGGCCGGATTGTCGCGCTGCAGAGTGCCGATCCGCGCGTGTGTGCGGCTCGCCGCCTGGGGACGGCTGTCTACCTTTCCACCGAGGTCTGGCAAGAAGGGCAGCCAGTCGGCTTCGCGGAGACGGAACTGGTTGCCCGTCTGGCGGATGGACTGGCCCATCCTCACGGTTTGCCCGTTCAAAGAAGCATGATGATGAGGAGAAGCCATGTCACGGCGTGAGCGGACCGAGCGGTCCATCCTTCAGGCGCTGGAGGAGCAGATCTGCGAGACGGGCATGGCCGGCGTCGGAGTTAACTCCGTGGCCAAGCGCGCGGGTGTCAGCAAGGAGCTGATCTATCGCTATTTCGACGGCATGCCGGGTCTCATGCTGACCTGGATGCAGGAGCAGGATTTCTGGACCAAGAGCTCAAGCATCGTGAAGGGCAACGAATCGAGCGAACGCCCGCCGGCTGATCTCATCCTGACGATGCTGCGCGAGCAGATCGATGCGCTGGCCAACAATCAGCCGCTTTGCGAGGTCCGCCGCTGGGAGTTGATTGAGCGAAACGATGTCAGCGCCAAGCTGGCGGATCGACGCGAAAGCGCCGCACGCGCCTTCATCGACCGTGTCGACGGTCTGACGGAGGAAGCCGATGTGCCCGCCGTGGTCAGCATCATGCTGGCCGGCATTCTCTATCTGATGCTGCGCGCAAAAACCGAAGAGTACTTCCTCGGTGTCCCCCTTCGCACGCCGGAGGGCTGGGACCGGCTCTGGAAGCTGTCGAACACCTGACAGCGTCTTTGCCCGAAGATCTGAAATCAAAATCGCTCCGCACGCTGGAGGGCAAACGCCCATCCGCTGACACCGGGAAGGATAGGTAAATTGATGAAGCGTGCTGCCGACCTTCTGGTGGAATCGCTCAGGGTGCACGGCATAGACCGGGTTTTCTGCGTGCCTGGCGAGAGTTATCTCAGCGTGCTTGACGCTCTTGTCGAACAGCCAGCCGTTTCGGTCGTGACGACAAGGCATGAAAGCGGTGCAGGCTTCATGGCGCTGGCCGATGCGCGGCTTACGGGCCGTGCAGGCGTCGCTTTTGTAAGCCGCGGGCCGGGCGCCATGAACGCGGCGATCGCTGTTCACTCCGCCCAGCAGGATGCCGTTCCTCTGGTGCTGTTCATCGGGCAGGTGGAGCGCGCGCATCGACAGATGAACGCGTTTCAGGAAATGGATTACGGCAGGGTCTTCGGCTCGGTCGCGAAATGGGTTGTCGAAGTCAATGACGCTGCCCGCCTGGTCGATACCGTGGCCACGGCATTCCACGCCGCATCGAGCGGTACGCCCGGGCCGGTGGTCGTCGCCCTCCCGGAGGACATGCTGGAAGATCTGGTTGAAGCGCCCGCCGTGCAGGTCAACCGTGTTGCCCGTTCTGCTGCCTCACAGCAGGACATGATCGATCTCCGGGATATGATCGCGGATGCCGAACGGCCACTGCTGATCGCTGGAGGGCTGCTCAAATCCGATGCAGCGCAAACGACCCTGAAGGCCGTGGCGGAAGCGTTTGCCATCCCCGTGTCAACGGCTGTGCGGCATGCCGACGTTCTGCCAAACGATCATCCGCAGTTTGCAGGCCATCTCGCCTATGGCGCTCCGGCTGCGCTTGCCGAAGCCGTTGCAAAGGCCGATCTCGTCATCGGCGTCGGCACAAGGCTCGGTGATGTGACGACGCAGGGCTACACCTTTCCGGCCGCGCCTCTGCCGGCGCAGAAGGTGGTGCAGGTCTGGCCCGATGCCATGGCGGTCGGCCATGTGCGGGGTCTCGCAATGGGGCTGGCGGCGGAGCCCCGGATATTTCTAGAACAGCTTCTTGCCATGGCGCCCGATGCGCCTGCGTCGCAACACACCGACTGGAGCGCAGCGCTTCACGCGGTTGCCCGGTCCCTGCGCGAATGGCGGGGCGCCGGGGATGTGGAGGACGGCGTCGTTTTCGGTGACTTTGTCGCGGCTGCCGACCGCTTGCTGGCCGATGACGCAATCATCACCATCGATTCAGGAAACTTCGGTGGCTGGGTCCAGCGCCTGATGCGTTTCGGTGGCGGTCGTACGATGCTGGCACCCGCCTCCGGCGCCATGGGATATGGCGTGCCTGCGGCGGTGGCCGCAAGCCTGCGGCATCCGGAGCGGCAGGTTGTCTGCTTTGTCGGAGACGGCGGCTTTCTGATGACAGGCAATGAACTGGCGACGGCCATGCATTATGGCGCGAAGCCGATTGTGATCGTGTCGGACAATGGCTCCTACGGCACCATTCGCATGCATCAGGAAAAACATTTCCCCGGTCGGGTCGGCATGACCGGCCTGACGAACCCGGATTTTCCGGTCTTTGCATCCTCTTTCGGAACGCTGAGCCTCACGGTGGACAACGTCTCGCAGATCGAGGGTGCCCTCAAGGCCGCAGTCCAGGCCCGATGTGCAGCCGTCATCACCGTTCGCACGAGCCTGGAGCACATTTCGGCGGCTGCTACGATCGCGGCGTTGCGCGGGAGCGCGGCATGAACAAAGGGCACAAACACGTTGTGGTGATCGGCGCCGGCATTGTTGGCCTGATGACCGCCTACTTCCTGAGGCGCGACGGTCACACAGTGACGGTGGTGGACAGGAACGCTGAACCAGGACTTGAGACGAGCAGGGCCAATGGCGCCCAGTTGAGCTATAGTTTTGTCGCGCCGCTTGCCGATCCGGCAGTCCTGCCCAAATTGCCATCCTGGTTGATGGACAGGGATGCACCGCTGAATTTCCGGCTGCGTGCCGACTGCACAGTGGCGCTGGGGATTGGCATTCCTCAAAGCGTGCCGTCGGGAAACGGTTCACCGCACGACCCGCGACATGCTGGAGCTCGGGCTCTCGAGCAGGGCGCTTCTGCGCGAGATGGTTGCGCGCGAAGGCTATGCCTTCGACTTCTCCTCCACCGGAAAGCTGCTCGTCTATCAGGATCAGGCAGCTTACGCGCTCGCCTGCCGGCAGTTACAGATGCACGATGCCACAACCGGTGGACAGCGGATTCTGAGCCGGCGCGACTGTCTGGAAATGGAGCCTGCCTTACAGGCAGGCGGTCATGGAATCGTCGGTGGCATTTTCATGCCCGAGGAAGACGCAGGCGATTGCCTCAAGCTGTGTGTCCAGATGCACCGCCAGCTTTCGGCCGCCTCGCACAATGTAACCTTTCGCTTCAACACCGAAGTAAGGGGCTTTCGCTTCAGCGGGCAGCAGGTCGTCGGCCTTGAGACCGATGGGCCCTCGCTGTCTGCGGACGCCTATGTCATCGCAAACGGGCTCGGTGCACAGAAACTTGGATTGGCGGCAGGCTTCAACCCGATGATCCATCCGCTCAAGGGATACAGCCTGACCTATGAGCTGACGGAGAAGAGCCGTGCGCCCGCCCGCAGCGTCAGCGACATTCACAGAAAAGTGGTCTATGCCCGCCTCGGCAACCGGCTGCGTGTTGCGGGCATGGTCGACATCGGGGATCGGGATTCCGGCGTGACCGCGCGGCGTATCGATCTTCTCAAATCTCAGGTCAACGCATTGTTGCCGGAGCTTGCCCCGGCGGCTCAGCCGAAGGTGTGGGCGGGGATGCGTCCCGCCCGGCCCGACAGCACGCCGCTTATCGGTGCGACGCCGTGCGGCAATCTCTGGATCAACGCCGGTCACGGCATGCTCGGTTTCACCCTAGCTGCGGGAAGTGCCCGGCTCCTCGCCGATCGCCTGACCGGCCGGCCCTGTGCCGTTCAACGAAATGCTTTCGCGCTCCATTAGCGCGTTTGACGAGATCCGCCCGGCGAAACCGGGCGGCGGAATTGGAATGCAACCACAAAGGGGAATAATGATGATCTTGTCTTGCAAGAGTTTGCTACGCGGAAGCCGTGCCCTGCTTTGCGCCGCTTCCGTGCTTGTTCCAGTCGCGGCCTCGACGGGGGCGCAGGCCGAGACGGTGAAGGCCGTGATGATGTCGGGCCTCCGCGTGATGGATCCGGTGATGAGCACTGCTTTTCTCACGCGTGATCATGGCTACATGATCTACGACACGCTTCTCGGCGTCGATTCGGAGTTCAAGGTGCAGTCGCAGATGGCGAGCTGGACGGTTTCCGACGACAAGAAGACCTACACTTTCACACTGCGTGATGGTCTCAAATGGCATGACGGCGCGCCGGTGACGTCTGAGGACTGCATTGCCTCGATCAAGCGCTGGGGTGGGGTCGACACCACCGGACTGGCGCTGATGACAATGGTTGAGGACATCACCGCGACCGACGACAAAACCTTCGTCATCAAGCTGACGCAGCCGACGACGCTCCTGCTATCGGGCCTCTCCAAGCTTAGCTCCCGCCCTGCTTTCATGATGCCCAAGCGTGTGGCAGAAACGCCGGGCTCTCAGCCGATCACAGAATATGTGGGCTCGGGTCCGTTCCGGTTCATCGAAGAGGAGTTCCAGCCGGGCGTGCGTGTGGTTTACGAAAAGAACGGGGATTATGTGCCGCGGGATGAGCCGCCGAGCTGGACCGCCGGGGGCAAGGTGGTGAACGTCGACCGGGTCGAATGGGTGACGATGCCCGACCAGATGACGGCCATCAATGCGCTGCAGAATGACGAGATCGATTTCATCCAGCAGATTCCCTTCGACCTTCTGCCTCTGGTAGAGGCTGCCGATGGCATCGATGTGAAGGTCATCGACAAGCTTGGTTCGTGGACCTATTTCCGGATGAATCATCTTCACCCGCCTTTCGACAACGAACTGGTCCGCCAGGCCGCCATGGCGGCGGTGGGGCAGGAAGATGTCCTGCGTATGCTTGTGGGGAACCCGGAATATTTCCAGACCTGCGCGGCGGTCATGGGCTGCGGCAATCCCAATGAAGACACTTATGGCGAAGAGTGGGTCGTCAGCGCGGACATTGAGCGCGCCAAGGAACTTCTGAAGGAGGCCAATTACGATGGTACGCCGGTCGTGCTTCTTCAGCCAACCGACATTGCCATGCTGGCGGCACAGCCCATTGTAATGGCCGATGCCTGGCGCAAGGCCGGGTTCAATGTCGACCTCAAGACCATGGACTGGCAAACGGTGGTGACCCAGCAGGGCAACCAGAAGTCTCCGGAGGAGGGCGGCTGGAACGCCTTTTCCACCTACAGCATTCTGGCAACCAGCGGTGATCCGTTCGGCAACACCACGCTGTCGACGGCGGGTCGCAAATCATGGGCCGGCTGGCCGGATGTGCCGGAGATCGAGGCGCTGCGTCTTGACTACGCGCGAGCGGCGAATGCGGAAGAGCAAAAGGCCATTGCCGCCAAAATCCAGAAACTTGCCATCGACAAGGGCGTGGTGGGGCCGCTTGGCCAGTTCCGCATTCCCGCCGCCTATGACAGCGAATGGACCGGATTTCTGGAAGCGCCGGTGACCCTGTTCTGGAACATCCAGAAAGCGGCGGAGTAACAGCTTGATGTTTTCCTATGTCATCAAACGGGCAGTGGCGACACTGCCGGTGATGGCCATGGTCGCGGTCGTGGTTTTTGCCATGCTTCGCCTGACGCCTGGCGATCCGGCCGCCATCCTTGCCGGTGACGACGCCTCCGGTGCGCAACTGGAGGCGATCCGCCGCAGCATGGGGCTGGATCAGCCGATCATGGTCCAGCTCTATGTATGGATGAAGCAGCTCGCCCAGGGAGACCTGGGCGTGTCGCTGCTCTCCGGCACGCCGGTTCTAGAGATGATCGGCGGCCGTATCGGACCGACGCTTTCACTCGCGGTCCTGACCATCCTGCTGACGATCGTCGTTGCGATCCCGATGGGGGTGGTCGCCGCGCGCAATCCCGGCGGGTTGCTCGATCGCACGGTAATGACCTTCTCCGTGCTCGGGTTTTCCATTCCGACATTCGTCATCGGATATCTTCTGATCTATGCCATGGCGCTCAAACTCGGATGGTTTCCCGTGCAGGGGTACAGTTCCGTCGATAAGGGTCTGTGGCCGTTCTTCCAGCGCCTTGTCCTGCCAACGCTCGCCCTGAGTGGCATCTATATCGCGCTTGTGGCGCGCATGACCCGCAGCAGCGTGATCGACGTGATGGGCGAGGATTTCATCCGCACCGCCCGTGCCAAAGGCGCGAAGGAGACCAGCGTGCTCCTGCGCCATGCCCTGCGCAATGCGGCAGTGCCCATCGTCACGGTGATCGGCATCGGTGTTGCGTCTTTGATCACGGGCGTGGTGGTCACTGAATCCGTGTTCAATCTTCCCGGGCTCGGGCGACTCGTCGTGGAGGCGGTGCTGGCCAGGGATTATCCCGTCATTCAGGGACTCATCCTGCTGTTTTCGTTCACCTACGTCCTGATCAACCTGGCGGTGGATATTCTCTACACCGTTTTTGATCCGCGCATCCGCTACTGAGGATCACGATGAGCAACAATACAATTCAGGGGGAGCTGCTTGCAGAACCGGCAGCGCGCGCGCCGACGCGCGGTGACAGGTCATCCCTTGCAGCGCAGATGCTTCTTTCCCTCAGAAGCGTTCCCGTTTTCCTGGCCTTTGTCGTGCTGACGGTGGTCTCGCTTCTGGCCGTCTTCGCGCCGTTCCTGATCAGGGCGGATCCGATTGCGATCGATCCGCTACAGCGCTTTGCGGGCGTTTCGGCCGAGCACTGGCTGGGCAATGATGCTTTCGGGCGCGATGTCTATTCGCGTCTGCTTTTTGGCGCGCGCGTTTCGCTGATCGTTGGTCTGGGTGCGGCGGCAGCCAGCCTTGTGGTCGGCCTGATCATCGGCGTGGTTGCGGGTTACATCCGTTTCGCCGACACCTTCATCATGCGGGTGATGGACGGCATCATGGCGATCCCCAGCATTCTGCTTGCCATTGCGCTTGTTTCCCTGACGGGTGCGTCACTGGTGACCGTGCTCGTGGCCATCACCGTGCCGGAGATTCCGCGTGTGGTCCGGCTGGTGCGCAGCATCATTCTCAATGTGCGCTCCGAAGCCTATGTGGAGGCCGCGATCTCGCTCGGGACGCCGACCTATCGGCTGTTGATCCGCCATATGGTGCCGAACACGGTCGCGCCGCTGATCGTGCAGGGGACCTTCATATTCGCCTCCGCCATTCTGACGGAAGCAACCCTTAGTTTCCTTGGAGCCGGCCTGCCCACGGAAATCCCCTCCTGGGGAAACATGATGGCCGACGGTCGTATGTATTTTCAGCTTTATCCGAGCCTCGTCCTCTATCCCGGCATCATCCTGGCGTTCACGCTTTTGAGCGTGAACATTCTTGGCGATGTGCTGCGTGACGTGCTCGATCCCAAGATGGCGAAGAGAACATGAGCAATCAGAAAAACGATCTGGCGCAAACCGGGAGGCCAGTGCTCGACGTTCGCAATCTTGCCGTCAGCCTTGCTGGAAATCCCTCGGCGAAGGTGGTGAGCGACGTGAGCTTCACGGTGCATCCGGGAGAGACGGTCTGCGTGGTGGGAGAATCCGGATCGGGCAAATCTGTCACAGCCTTCTCCATCATGGGGCTTCTTTCGCGCGAAGCGCTGCACTGTTCAGGCGGGCGCATCGAACTCGATGGCGAGAACGTTCTCGAAGCGGATAAGGAACGCCTGCGTGCCCTGCGCGCAACCAGAATGGCGATGATCTTCCAGGAGCCGATGACAGCGCTCAACCCGGTCGAGACCGTGGGTGAGCAGATCGATGAGGTGCTGCGCATCCACAAACGCATGGGCAGGAAGGCTCGGCGCGAGAAGGTCATGGAGATGCTCGAAGCCGTGCATTTGCCGGAGCCGGAACGCATTTACAGTTCCTACCCGCATCAGCTCTCCGGAGGGCAGCGGCAAAGGGTGGTGATCTGCATTGCGCTGATCCTCGAGCCCAGGCTTCTGATCGCGGATGAGCCGACCACGGCACTCGATGTCACCACCCAGAAGCAGATATTGCTGCTGATCCGCGAACTTCAGGAAAAGCACAACACGGCTGTGCTTTTCATCACCCATGATTTTGGCGTCGTAGCCGACATCGCCGACCGCGTGGTGGTGATGAACCGGGGCGAAGTCGTCGAGGTCGGGACGCGGGAGCAGATATTGTCCGCCCCAGACAAGGACTACACCCGAATGCTGGTATCTTCGGTTCCAAGCCTCGTGCCGGAGGCGCGCGAAGCCCATGACGGCGACATCGTGCTGTCGGTCAAAGGGCTGGGCAAGGTCTACGCGCAGAAAAGGTTCCTCGGTGCCAGGCGTGAAGTGGCGGCGGCGGTGGATGTCGACCTGACCGTGCGCCGGGGGGAGATCCTGGGCGTGGTCGGTGAATCCGGGTCCGGAAAATCCACGGTCGCGCGCTGCATTGTGCGTCTTCAGGACCCGACGCAGGGCGAGGTTGTCGTTTGCGGAGAAAACATTGCCGCTGCTCGAGGCTCGGCGCTGCTTTCTGTACGCAAACGCATCCAGATGGTTTTTCAGGACCCGTTCCGCTCCCTCAATCCTCGCCTGACCGTTGGCGAATCCATTATCGAGGGGTTGACGAATTTCGGTGTGGCCCGCGCGCAGGCGCTGCGCCGTGCGGGCGAACTGATGGGGCTGGTCGGCCTGCCGGCGGATGCCCTGAAACGCTATCCGCACCAGTTCTCGGGCGGTCAGCGCCAGCGCATCTGCATTGCGCGCGCGCTGGCACTGGAGCCGGATGTTCTGGTGGCCGATGAAGCAGTGTCCGCGCTCGATGTGTCCGTTCAGGCTCAGGTGCTCGAGCTTCTCGACGATATTCGCCGCAAGACCGGTGTCGGTGTGCTGTTCATCACCCATGATCTGAGAGTGGCCGCGCAGATCTGCGACACGATCATGGTCATGCAGAAGGGGAAGATCGTCGAGTTCGGCCCCGCTGCCGACGTGCTGACGTCCCCAAAACAGCCCTACACCCGATTGCTGCTGGAGGCCGCGCCGGGTCGCCATTGGGATTTCCAGAACTTCCGCCCGCTCCCACTATGAAGGAAAACACCATGCCGCAGGGCTTCGACATTCTGATCCGCAAAGCGCTTGTCATCGACGGAACGGGCGCCGAGCGTTACGCGGCCGATGTCGGCGTTTCGGGCGACCGTATCGCTGCCATAGGGAACCTTGCCGGTGCCCGCGGGGAGACCGAGATTGATGCGACGGGTCTCATCCTTGCTCCCGGCTTCATCGATTCTCACACGCATGACGATCGCATCCTGCTTTCGGCCGGCGATATGACGGCCAAGGTCAGTCAGGGCGTCACCACTGTTGTGGGCGGCAACTGCGGCATTTCGCTTGCGCCCATGCCCGAGCCGGTGCGCAAGCCGGTGACCCCGCCGCTCGATCTGCTTGATGAGACCGGTGACTGGTATCGCTACAGGACTTTCGCTGACTATCTCAGCGCGCTCGAAGAGCAGCCGGCGGCGACGAACAGCGCAATGCTCGTCGGTCATACGACCTTGCGCGCCATTGCCATGGATGACCTCAACCGCGCGGCGACGCCCGCCGAGATTGCGGCGATGCAGGCGCTTGTGGAAGAGGCAATGCAGGCAGGTGCCATCGGCGTTTCGACAGGGCTGGCCTATCCACCGGCGCAGGCGGCAACCACCGAGGAGGTGATTGAGGTTTGCCGGCCCATGGCCGCTCATGACGGGCTCTACGCAACACACATGCGCGACGAGGGCGACCACACGATGGAGTCGCTTGAAGAATCCTTCCGGATCGCATCCGAGGTCGGGGTGCAGCTTCTGATTTCGCACCACAAGCTCGCGGGCGTCAACAATCATGCCGGTCGGTCGAAACCCTGGCCTGATCGACAAGCAGATGAAGGAGCAGCCCGTTTGTCTTGATTGCTATCCTTATACCGCGTCCTCGACCATTCTTACGGCTGATCACGCGCGCAACTCGCCAAAGACGGTGATCACCTGGTCGCGGCCGCTGCCGCAATATGCCGGACAGACCCTCGATGACGTGATGGAAGCCATGGGGTGCGGTTTTGAAGAGGCCGTTCAGCGCCTGCAGCCGGCCGGTGCTGTCTATTTCCGGATGCATGAGGATGATGTTCAGCGCATCCTGAAATACGTACCGACCATGATCGGGTCGGACGGCCTGCCGCATGACGAGAACCCTCATCCGCGCCTCTGGGGGACTTTCCCGCGTGTGCTCGGACATTACAGCCGCGATATCGGCCTCTTCCCGCTTGAGACGGCCGTGTTCAAAATGACCGGTCTCACCGCGCTTGAATTCGGCTTTGCTGATCGTGGCGTTGTGCGGGAAGGGGCGTATGCGGATATCACCCTTTTCAACCCGGACACCGTCATCGACTGCGCCACGTTTGAAAACCCCAAGACGCTTGCCAGAGGCATAGAGGCGGTTCTGGTCAATGGAACGATTGTCTGGCGGGAGGGGCAATCAACTGGCGCACGCCCTGGCCGTGTGCTGCGACGATCCCGAAAGGCTGAGGCCACCGCCTGATCGCATACCGTTCTTGACAATTCCGGGTTCCTCTTTCACGACCATTCTGGTGCGTCGCCGTTGGCCGCCTTCTGCCGACATTGCTGAAAGGGTGAGAGAATGTTCGAAAGCGCTCATATTGATGAGGCTGTTGCGTGGCGGCGCGACCTGCACCGTCATCCCGAACTGGGGTTTCAGGAAGAGCGCACATCGAAGCTGATTGCCGGCCTGCTGGAGGGTTGGGGCTGGCAGGTTCAAACCGGGCTCGCGCAGACCGGCGTTGTGTCCCGGCTGGGCGAGGGAAACCGTTCGGTCGGTCTGCGGGCGGATATCGATGCACTGCCCATTGAGGAAGCAACGGGGCTTGCCCACGCTTCGACCCATCCAGGCATGATGCACGCATGCGGGCATGACGGGCACACCGCGATGCTGCTTCTGGCAGCGCGCCAGATGGCGACCGACGGGGTGACCGGCGGAAACGTGACGCTGATCTTCCAGCCGGCGGAAGAAAACGATGGCGGCGCACGGGTGATGATCGAGGACGGCCTTTTCCGTCAGTTCCCGTGCGATATGATTTTTGGCATTCACAACTGGCCGGGGCTCGCACCCGGCCGGCTTGTCGCCCGCGACGGCGAGATGATGGCAGCATTTGCCATCTTCGAGATCACGATCGAAGGGCGTGGCGGGCATGCTGCGATGCCGGAGCAGAGCGACGGTGTGGTGGCCGCCGCTGCGCGGATGGCCGCCGCTTTGCAGGAACTGCCGGCGCGGCGACTGTCGCCACTGGTGCCGGGTGTGGTTTCGGTGACACAGATCCACACCGGGTCTGCCTTCAACGTCTGCCCGGACCGCGCCGTGGTGCGCGGCACGGCGCGCTGGTTCCAGCCGCAGGCGGGGGATGAAATCGAGGCGCGGCTTTCTGAAGTGATCCAGGGCATCGCTGCGGCACATGGCTGCCGGGCGAGCATCGATTATCAGCGTCGTTATCCGGCAACGATCAACAGCGTGGATGAGGCGGCGCTGGCGAGGCGTGTCGGCGGGGCCATGGGGCTTGATACTGGCGAGGCAGGACCGAGCATGGCATCGGAGGATTTTGCCTTCATGCTGAACGAGAAGCCTGGAGCCTATATCTGGCTGGGCGCGGCGCGTGCGGGGGACAATCCCGGGCTCCATTCACCGCATTTCGATTTCAATGACGATGTGCTGCCAACCGGTGCCGAATTCTGGGTGCGGCTGGTGCGGCAGGTTCTGTCAGGCTGATGGACGCACTGGACAGCCGCTTTCTGCGGGCGTTTCTGGTCGTTGCCCGCGAGGGTTCGATCCGTCGCGCTGCCGAACGGCTGAACATGGCGCCTTCGGCGATCAGTCGCAAGCTCGTCGAAGCGGAGGCGCGGCTTGGCGTTGCCCTGGTGGAGCGCAGCGCCCAGGGCATTGCGTTGACGGATGCCGGGCACCTGGTTCGTGAGCATGCGCTGGTTCGGCAGGATGAGGAGACGTTCCTGCTCGATCAGCTTGGCAAGTTCAGGGACACGGGCGGTCAGGTGGTGCGTATCGCCGTGGGCGAAGGGTTTGCCGCCGATTTGATGCAGAATGGCCTCGGGCCGCTCGGCAGCAAGCACCCCCATCTGCGCTTTCGCATCGATATTGCAGGGACTGAGGAAATTCAGCGCCGGGTGATTGAAGGGGACGCGGACCTGGGTATCGCCTACAATCCCGTTCCCATGGAGGCAACGCGCTCCGTCGCTCTTGCCAGACAACCGCTCTGCGGTGTTGTTCCCGTCGGCTCCCCGCTCGCCGAACACCGGTCCGTACGGCTCGCGGAGATGCTTGATCATCCCTTTGCCATTCTCGATGTCCGCCACGGCATCAGGGCTCTGGTGGCGCGTGCGGCCGGTGATCTCGGCCTGGCGCTGCGTCCGCAGGTCGAAACTTCGTCCATCGCCGCTCTGATCCGTTATGTCGGTGCTGGCATGGGCGGCAGTTTCCTTCCGCGCTTCTCCGTTTCGATCCAGGCTGAGCGGGGCGAAGTCGCAATCATTGACCTCGACGAGGAAAGCCTGCGGCACGTCAGTGCGCATCTCATGGTGCGGGCGCGCCGGCGCCTGCCGCAGTCCGCTGCGGTGACGGTCGACTATCTGGCCGCAAACATGGTGGCATTTCAAAACTAGATCGTTCGGTGTTGCCGAAATGGCAACGCTACGTGCCTCAATCGCTATCTATACAACAACACGCTGTCACCGCAGTGTCATGAACGGTAAGTGAGACGGGAGGTATCATGACGCAGTCGGTCGGTGTGATCGGTCTTGGAGCGATGGGAATGGGTATGGCCCGCTCCCTTCTGGCCAAAGGGTTTTCGGTGGCAGCGTTTGATCTTGCCCCGCAGGCCATGGCAGGAGCCGCGGAAGCAGGCATCGTTCCCCATGAGGCGTCGGCCGGGGTGATCGAAGCAAGCGATGTGATTGTGCTCTCGCTTCCTCTGGCCAGCCACGTGAAGGCGACGATCGAGGCCGGACTGGCTGCCGGTGCTTTCAAGACCCCGAAAATCATTGTCGACACGTCCACCTCCGAGGCGTCGGTAAGCCGTGAGCTGGCGGCGAAACTCGCCGATACTGGTCATGGCTTCCTCGATGCGCCTGTCAGCGGTGGGCCCCAGGGGGCGGCCAGCGGTTCTCTGTCGGTGATGCTGGGCGGCGATGCGCGGTGGGTCGCGCAGGCGAAACCGGTTCTGGATGCGCTTGCCTCCAGGGTGCTCCATGTCGGGCCAAGCGGTTCCGGCAACATCGCCAAACTGGTCAACAACATGCTGGTGGCCTGCCACATGCTGACCACGGCCGAAGGCCTGCGCCTTGCCGAGGCATCGGGCCTGCCGGCGGAAGACGCGCTTTCCGTCATCAACAGTGCCACGGGTCGCAGCGCGCTTAGTGAAATTCATTTTCCCAACTGGGTCATGAGCGGCAGTTTCGACAGCGGGTTCTCCGCCGGGCTGATGCGCAAGGATGTGTGGCTGGCGCTTGAACTGGCACAGGAAAGCGGGTGTGCCATGCCGGTGTCGGAGCTGGTGGCGAGCCTCTGGTCCGAGGAGAATTCAGGCGTTTCCGACAATCAGGATTTCATGCTGCTCGGCCGTGTTGAGGCCGTGACGAAAGAGAAGACGAATGGCTGACGACATGATCCCCGCAACCGACACGCGCGCCGAAGTCGCACGGCTGCTGACCGAGCTTCTGGGCAGTGTCGACGTGCAGAACCATGTGGCAGGACGGCTGATGCGGGGCGATGGCGAAACCCTTGCGCTGACCGACCCTGCTACCGGCAAGATTTTCGCCGAGTTCCCGGATGCCGGTGCGGCGGTCGTGAATGCCGCGGCCGAAGCAGCCGTTGCCGCTCAGCGCGAATGGCGGGGCAATACGGCCTCCGAGCGCGGGCGCATCATGTTCGAGATTGCACGCCAGATTCGTTCCCATGCGGAGCCACTCTCGCGTCTCGAGGCGATCTCTGCCGGCCGCCCGATCCGTGATGCTGCTGGCGAGCCGGCGCGCATGGCCGAGATGTTCGAATATTATGCCGGCTGGTGCGACAAGATCACCGGCGATGTCATCCCGGTGCCGTCGAGCCATCTGAACTACACCCGCCATGAGCCCATTGGCGTCGTGACGCAGATCACACCCTGGAATGCGCCACTCTTTACCTGCTGCTGGCAGGTTGCACCGGCGATCTGTGCGGGCAATGCCGTGATGCTGAAGCCGTCTGAGCTGACACCGCTGAGCTCGCTCGTCATTGCCGCCCTGTGCGTCAGGGCAGGTGTGCCGAAGGGGCTCGTCAATGTGATTGCCGGGCAGGGACCGACTGCCGGCCAGAAAATGATCGGACACCCTGCCACGGGACTGGTCGTCTTCGTCGGCTCGGCCACGGGTGGCGCGGCGATTGCCGCGGCTGCGGCCCGGCGTCTCATCCCGTCGATCCTGGAACTGGGCGGCAAGTCCGCCAATATCGTGTTCGCCGATGCGGATGTCGACCGTGCGGTGATCGGCGCGCAGGCGGCGATCTTCGCCGCGTGCGGTCAGAGCTGTGTGGCGGGATCGCGCCTCCTCGTGCATCGCAGCGTGCATGCCGAGATGGTCGAGAAACTGGCACAGGCCAGCGCGCGCATTCCCGTCGGTATGCCGCTCGATCCGGCCACGCAGGTTGGCCCGGTCAACAATGCGCGCCAGTGGGACAAGGTGGACACGATGGTGCGCACCGCCGTTTCAGAAGGTGCGCATCTGGCGACCGGCGGGGGCAAGCCAGATGCCCTAGGGGAAACCGGCGGTTTCTTCTACGCCCCGACAATTCTCGATCGCGTGTCGCGCGAGATGGAGATCGCCTGCGAGGAAGTGTTCGGTCCTGTTCTGTCGGTTCTCTCCTTCGAAGACGAAGAAGAGGCGGTCGCGCTTGCCAACGACACACCCTACGGGCTCGCAGGCGCGGTCTGGACGCGGGATGTAGGGCGTGCGCACCGGGTTGCGGCGAAAGTTCGCGCTGGCACATTCTGGATCAACAGCTACAAGACCATCAACGTTATGTCGCCCTTCGGCGGCTTTGGCCAGTCGGGCTACGGGCGCTCTTCCGGCCGGGAAGCGCTCGCCGCCTACACGACAACAAAATCGGTCTGGGTCGAAACCGCAGCCGATCCAACGATCGGCTTCGGTTACGCACCGGGCTGAACCGCATGGGCGGTCCCTCAAGGGCCGCCCTTTGTTCCATCCCGGCCCGCGTTAAGAATGGGACGGGCTTACGAGAGGGGATCTCTATGGAGAAGACGAAAGACATACTGCTGGACTGGCGCCTTCATCTGAGTGTGCTGGTCATCACCATCATCGCGGAGGCCATTGGCGTGGTCGCCGTGCCGATCGGCATCGGGTCGATCCTGCTTCTGCCGTTGCTCTACGCCTTTGTGATGGGACTGGTTCTCAATCCCAATGTCATACGCAAAGTCGAAGGCTGGATGGGGCAGCGCGAGGTTCGTGCAGCGTCACCGCTGATCGTGATCGCGATCATGCCGTTCATCGCCAAGTTCGGCACGATTATCGGTCCGTCGATGGAAAAGATCATCGCCGCGGGCCCGGCGCTGATCCTGCAGGAACTTGGCAATCTGGGCACCATTCTGCTTGCTTTCCCGGTTGCCGTTCTGCTTCTCGGCATGGGGCGTGAGGCGGTGGGCGCCACGTTCTCCGTCGCACGTGAGCCGAATATTGCCATCATTGCCGACAAGTACGGGCTGAAATCCGCCGAAGGCGCAGGGGTCATGGGCGTCTATGTCATCGGCACGCTGTTCGGGACCTTTATCTTTGCCATTCTCGCCTCGCTTCTAGCGACGTCGGGCTGGTTCAGCATCGAGGCGCTGGCCATGGCGTGTGGCATCGGATCGGGTTCGATGATGGCGGCCTGTTCGGGTGCATTGTCTCATGCTGTCCCGGCCATGGAAGAACAGATCCTCGCACTGGCCGGGGCCAGCAACGTGCTCACCTATGCGACCGGACTTTACCTGTGCATCTTCGTCGCCCTGCCGGTGACCGAAAAACTGTATGACCTTCTGGGCCGAAAAGAGCCCGTAGCCAGCAACGCCGGAGAGTGATCATGAGCACTGCTGAACTTCCCGTGGACTACGAAGCGGAAACGAAGCCCGATCTGGCGCAGCACGCGGTGCTTCTTGCCGCCGTTTCCCTTATCGCGCTGGTGGGCAACACCGTCGCCACCGACGCAACCGTCATGCAGGGGCTGGTCGGTCTGGCTGTCCTTTACGTGATCGCATTGGTCGGTCTCGTGCTGACCCATGTCGTGCCGGTCGGCCTGCCGTCGGTCGCCTGGATCTCGCTGGTTGGCATTCTTGTTACCCTGCCATGGACGCCGGGCAGTGCCTGGGTTCTGGACAAGGTGAGCCACGTCAACTTCCTGACGCTCGCAACGCCATGCCTTGCATATGCGGGTATCGCGATCACACGCCGCGAGATTTCGATCGCCAGATCTTCCGGCTGGAAGCTCTTCATCGTGGCCGTGTTCGTGATGACAGGCACTTATCTCGGGTCGGCAATCATAGCAGACCTGTTCCTTTGACCGCGTCTGCGGCTGCTGCCATGGGTGGCAGCCGCAGAACGTCAATTCAGTTGCGGGGCAGGGCCCCGAGCTGACTTTGGCCCCAGTTTCCACGCCAGACCGCCTCGGCGTTTCACGGTATCGATGAGGCGGTCTGGTTGGCGGTTCTCACGCTATTTCTGAAAGAAAAGCGGTTTCCGCGTTTCCTAACCATCCCGGGATTTACCAGCCACGGAAGCGTGCCATGGGGTCAGCCAGCCACGCAGCTGGGCGATGAGCGTGTAGAGCGTGAGGCCGATCAGTGTCAGCAGCACGATGACGGCGAAAAGCCCGGGCACCTGCAATTCCTGCAGCATGGCAACGGCGAGGTAGCCGAGCCCCTCATTGCCGCCGATGAACTCGCCGACAATGGCCCCGATCATTGACATCACCACCGCCACTTCCATGCCAGCCAGGACGACTGGCAGGGCGGTGGGAAGGTCGAGCATGGTGAAGCGCTGAACCGGATTTGCCTGCAGCATCGTGAAGACGTCCCGATCACCGGGCTCGACCGAGCGGAACGCAACCAGCGCGTTCGAGAAAACCGGAAAAAAGGCGAGAGCCGCAGCAATGACGATCTTCGATTCGAGACCGAAGCCGAACCACAGTATGAAGAGCGGTGCGAGGGCGATCTTGGGGATCAGTTGCAGGCACACGATGAAGGGCTTGAAAGCCCATTCGAGCATCTGCACGCGGGCCATTGCCATTCCAAGCGAAATCCCCAGAACAACGGCAATCACAAAGCCGGAAACGGCCTCGATCACCGTGACGAGGGCGTGGCCCCAAATGTCCGGATCGCTTACGAGGCCGATGAAGGCCGAAACGATCTGCATCGGTGTGGGCAGGATGAACGCGGAGACCTCTGCAGTGTGCACATAAACCGTCCAGGCAATCAGGAAAGCAAAAACGGTTGCGGTCGGTAGCGCTATGCGGATGAACCGGTCGGTGCCCATCAGTGGCCTCCTGTCAGGCTGGCGCGCAGACGCACAAGCATGTCCTGAAACTCGGGTTTGCGTTGAAGATCAAGCGTGCGAGGACGCTCGAAGGGCATTTCGATTACCTCGGTGATGCGGGCCGGCCGGGACGCGAGCACCACAACGCGATCCGAAAGGAACGCCGCTTCGGTGATGGAATGCGTGACGAGAATAGTGGTGACCTGCGCCTTGGCGCAAACGGACATCAGCTCCATGTTCAGTGTGTCGCGCGTCATTGCGTCAAGCGCGCCGAAAGGCTCGTCAAGCAGCAAGACCTGGGGTTCGGTGATCAGTGCCCTTGCAAGCGACGCACGCTGGCGCATGCCGCCGGAGAGCGCTGAGGGGCGGGCCTTCTCGAAACCTTTCAGGCCCACCGTCTCACACAGCGCGTGTGCGCGTTCTTCCCGTTCCACTCTTTTGACGCCTCGCAGGCGCAGGGGCAGGGCAACGTTCTCTGCCACACTGAACCAGGGGAAAAGGCGCGCCTCCTGAAACATCATCGAGACGGGGCGTGTGGCCTCCGACGATCTTTTGCCGCCTTCCCAGACGGACCGGTTGCGCACGATGACTTCCCCTTCGCTCGGCTGTTCCAGGCCGGCGATGATGCGCAGGAGCGTGGTCTTGCCGCAGCCCGACGGGCCGAGCAGGGATATGAAATCGCCCCGCTGCATGTCGAGTGTCGCGTCACCGATGGCACGGACGGCGTTTTCGCCCTGGCCGAAGGTTTTGCCGATACCCACGATGCGGATATCGGCAGTATTCTCGATGTTCATGCTTTCAGAGCCTGGTCCAGAAGGTTGTTGGTGTAGAGCTCGCTCGCCGGTACGGCCTTATCGATGAGCTTGGCGTCGGCGAGCAGACCCACGGCGCGTTCCCAGACTTCCGGAACGTTGCGCAGGATATTTTCCTTACCCCTGGAGGCCCAGTTCTGCGCATTGGTGTGCAGATCCTTCTGGGCGGTTTCCGTATTGTTGAGGCCGGTCACATCGTGTTTCTCACCGATTTTAGCAAGGATCGGCGTCAGGTCTTCCGCGTCGACAATCTCTGCAGCCGCACGGTGCGTTGCCCGCAGGAACGAGATGAATTTGTTCGGGTTTTCGGCGATCTCATCGGGTCGCGCGACGTAGACCTGGCCGGGCATGCCGTCGTCGATGGGCATGACTTCGACGTCGTCGCGCGCCGAGCTGGCAATGATCATTGATGAGGTATTGCCGAGAAATGCACCGGCGCGGCCCGCTTCGATCAGCGCGAACGAGGCGGCGGAATCGGCGACCTTCACCTTGTTCACCGTGCCCGGTGAGGCACCGGCTCCTGTCATCATCAGGTCGAGCGTGCCTTCCATCGAGCCACCGAGTGTCGCCATGCCGACTGTGCGTCCCTCCAGGTCAGCGATCGTCTTCACAGGGTTTTCCTTGGAAGACAGCACGAAGAAGGGCGACCGCTGGGCGATCGTTGCGATCGAGATAAGCGGGGCGTCATTGTTCACGCGTGAAACGATATAGTTTGTGCCGCCGGTGCGTCCGGCGTCCATCTGCCTGGCAATTGTCATCTGTGCCGCGAGAGCCGCACCCTTGCCAGCCTGCAGGTTCATGGCCAGGCCTTCTTCGGCGTAGTAGCCGGCCGCATCGGCATAGATGACCGGCGCAAAGGCCAGTGAAAGCGTGAACGGTGTGATGAAGTTGAAGCTGTCCTGTGCATGGCCTCTGCCCGGGAATGACAGCATGGCTGCACTCCCCATCGCACCCAGCATCAGGTTGCGTCTTGTCAGTTGCATGAGTTGCGCCCCTCTGTTCATATTTGAACGTAATGTTCAATTTAATCTAAGCGCAAATCGAAGGCCGTGGCAAGAGTGGGCTTGATCGGTTCGGCGCAACCGGGTGGCCCACCGCATTCAGGTACCCGTGCCCTCCTTGCGGGGGGAGGTGGGCATGCCGCCCAGCAAACGTGTGATGGCGTCTGCGGTGCGCACCACCTCGTCTCGAATCCCGGTGTCAATGCTGTCGACACGGTCGGCGGAGGCTGACTGGGTGGCGTTGATCGCGGCTACGACATTCCCCTCAATGTCGCGCACCGGTGCGGCTATGCTGGCAATTCCTGTTTCGAAGCTGCCGATCTGGACAATTGCAGGCGTGCCGCGGTCCCTTTGCCACTGCGCGACGAGTTCGCCCAGACTGCGCGGGGTTTGGCCTGGCGCGTTCTGATAGGTCTCGTCGCGGTAAAGACGCACCAGGTCGCTTTCGCTGAGGTCGGCGAGAAGCACGCGACCCATCGTGGTGCCGGCTGCCGGAAGGCGGCTGCCGACATGAACGATGCTTGCAAGGCCCATATGGCTGGGAACACGCAGCATGTAGAGGACGAAGCGTCCATCGCGTACGCCAAGATGCGCTGACCAGTCCGTCCTGTCGCGGAGTTTTTCGAGTTCCGGCAGGGCCACTTCGACCAGCTCGCGGGTCGCAAGATAGCCGTAGCCAAGGCGCAGAACCGCAGGGCCGAGCGTGTAGCGCCCTGTCTGCGGGTTGTGCAGAAGGTATCCTTGCTGGGCGAGTGTGTAGACGGTGCGAAACGCTGCGGATCGCGTCGTTTGAAGTCGACGGGCTATGTCGGAGAGTGTCATTTCACGATCTTCGGGCGTGAAAGACTGCAGCGCCTGTAGCCCGCGGATCAAACCGGGGACGAGATACTTGTCGTCGGAGTGAGGTGGTGTGATGGGCGTTTTATCCATAAAACAGTGTCTAGCAGGTAAAATCCGCCTGCACTAGCCTTCTCGCACTTCACGCGAAAGGAAAGCCCATGACCATACATGCGACCGCCACTTCGGCCCTGGCGCAGGGACTTGCAGCCCATACAGGCCGCTTTACAGACAAGACCTTTGACTGGAATGCTTTCCCGTCAAATGCCGGGTTCGATGATCTGGCCCGGGCACAGATGCGTTACATCGGTGCCGGGGGTTCTCCAAAGGTTGGCGACACATCAACCATGAAGCCGGATCATTTCACCTTGAGCCTGATCTACAAGGAACCCGGGAAATACGCTGCCTGCCACAGCCATGAGATTGAGGAGAGTTTCCTCATCATCGACGGGGTGCTTGTGGTTGGCTGGGAGAAGGACGGCGAGGTTGTCGAGGTCAAGCTCGGTGCCAAGGACATGATCCTCAATGCCCGTGAGATCGGCCACGGCTTCCGCAATGATGGCGTCACGCCGGTACTGATGTCCATTTCGGTCGATGTCGGCAAGCCGCTGCCGCCGGTCTATCACTATCATCCGAAGGAGCATCCGGCGGAGCTAGCGCGGAGTTTTGGTGCCGAGCCCGGCAAGACATTGCCTTTCGATCGCAACGGCAGCCACCCGCTGCAGAAGCTGATGGCGCAGTATGTGGTGCGTCACAACGAACTGCCGACAATCTGGGAAAAGGCCGGCTTCACCCGCAAGGTCTATGTGGGTGAGGGCGGCATTGCGCACGACACCTGCCGCAAGGAGATGCTGGGCATTCCTTCGGGCGTCGGCATCAAGCCGATCGTCCGCGATGTGGAAGACGCCTATCTCGTTCTCGAAGGTGGGCTGATCGTCGGCTGGGAGGAGAATGGCGAGACCGTTGAGGTTGAGCTTGGGCCACGCGATCTGGTCAAGACGCCTGCCGGTCGCAAGCACTGGTTCCGCAACAACTCCGCCGCTCCGGCCACAGTGTGGTCGGTTGTCGGATCGGCTCAGGCTGACGGCATAGTCTACGAGGCTGCCTAGGCGCGGCCCATGCAGAAAGACCGCACCCAGCCCATGCAGGCTGGGTGCGCGCCATCACTGGTTTAGAAACAGTCAGAGCGATTTCCAGGCAAAAATTTGCCATGCGCGCCGGGGGCAAGACGTTGGAGTTCAACCACTTCGCTCCGGGCTTCGAGCCTGAGGAGAGCATCAAGGGTGGGATTGCAGCGGCGCAAACCATGAATGCCAACGCCGTTCCGGTGCCGCCGCGCCGGCACCGGATATGCTACTCCGAATTGAGATCAGGTGCTTTCAGAGAGAGCCGTCTCCCAGGCGTCGTATCCGTAGACCCAGTCCGCGTTCGAGCCTTTTTTCAGCCAGTTGTTCGCGAGTGATCCCTCCTGCACCCTGGCGGTTCTGGGGATGCGAGCAGCCTCATAATGTTTGAAGGCCTCCGAAACCGTGTCCGGCACAGTGCCGCTCAGGGCGCGTGCCAGAACGACCGCATCCTCGATCGCCATGCATGCACCCTGCGCCATGAATGGCACCATGGGGTGTGCAGCATCACCCAGAAGCGTAATGCGACCCTTCGACCAGCGCTGCATCGGTTCGCGTACATGCAATGCGGAACGGGTGACGCTTTCACAGGCATCCAGCAGGGCGCGTGCTTCAGGGTGAAAATCGGCATAGGCTTCGCGCAACTCGCCGATATCGCCCGGCAGTGTCCATCCTTCTTCCGCCCAGTCGTCCTGCGGGGTGGTGGCGAAGACGAAAATCTCGCTGCCGAGGTTGAGCGGGAAGGTAACGATCTGGCGTTCAGGTGTCGGTCCCCACCATTTCGTGAACGAGTCGAGATTGGGGATGTTGCCGCCCCGCTCGCGCGGGAAAACGGCGCGATAGGAGACCAGGCCGGTGAACCGGGGGTGATCTTCGCCGAACAGTGAATGCCGCACCGCCGAGTGAATGCCGTCGGCGCCGATCAAGCGTCTGCTTCAAACCGTGTACCATCGGAGAGAATGGCGACCGCGCCGCTGCCGCCTTCCTCGGCGGCGATGACCTGTGAGGCGAAGCGGATCGTGTTCTCCGTCAGGGCGTTTTCCAGCGCAGCGAGCAGATCCGCACGGTGAATGGTGAGCTGGGGCGCACCGTAGCGCTCTTCCGCTGCGGTGCTCATTGGTAGACGTGAGGTTTCCTCTCCCGTATCCCAGGTTCGGCTGATGCGATATTCGGGGCGTGCCGCAGTCGTTCGCAGCAATTCGCCGATACCCAGCCGTCGAGTGCGTGCACGGCATTCGGGGTAAGGTTGACGTCGGCGCCAATGCGACCAAAGGCGCGCGCGCGCTCGAAAATCGTGACGTCGTGTCCCTGTTTCTGCAGTGCGATCGCGGCGGCCATTCCGCCGACGCCGCCCCCGGCTATGCCGATCTTCATTCAGCTCACTCCCGAAGTGTTCAAATAAGAACTATAAGTTCAAAAAATAACGGTATTGCGCTGGGCTGGTTCTGTCAACGCAGTCCGGCCTGTCACGCAACCTGCCGGCGGTCCGACCGGGTGATGCAATCCAAAGATTTCGATCCTGCCCGAGGGGCGCCGGGAGGCCGCTTGACACGGGATCATCGATCCGTCATTCTTATTTTGAACAATATGTTCTTATTTGAACACAAAGGAGGGGAAGATGGACGCCTTCAAAGATCGCCTGTCGCAGCGCGCCTTCGATACGGGGCGTTCCGGGCTGGAGCATCAATGTCGCGGGCGTGAGCTGGACGAGCGAGAGAATGCGCTGGCCGATGCCTTGATGACGATCTACGCCACGGGCGAGCACGACTTCTCCATGGTTGCGCGACAGTTGGCGGAAAAGAACGTCGTTGCCCCTCGCTCCGGCAGAACCGACTGGACGGAAGCGCTTCTGGCTGAAGAGTTGCAGGCGACGAACAGGGAGCTTGATGCAGCTTACGAGGCCAGCGGTTATGGCGCTTGAGTTTCGTTCCGTCACCAAGGAGTTCACAACGGGGACAGGGCAAAATCTCGTCGCCGTCAACGACATCAGCTTCCGGGTGAACGAGGGTGAGTTTGTCTCGGTTGTCGGGCCCTCGGGCTGCGGCAAGAGCACCATTCTCAGCATGACCGCGGGCCTTTACCAGCCGACGCGCGGGGAGGTTTATGTCAGCGAAGAACCGGTGGCGGGCCCGAACGCGCATGTCGGTTTCATGCTTCAGAAGGATCTGCTTCTGCCCTGGCGTGACATCGTTTCAAACATTGAATTCGGACTTGAAGCGCGCGGCGTTGCCAAAGCGGAACGCCGGGATCGGGCCATGATCGAACTGAAGCGCTGTCATCTGGCGGGGTTCGAAAACCATTACCCCTACCAGTTGTCTGGCGGCATGCGTCAGCGCGCGGCGCTGGCTCGCACGCTTGCGATCAAACCGGAAATCGTCCTGCTGGACGAACCGTTTTCCGCACTCGATGCGCAGACCAAGCTTCTGCTCCAGAACAGTTTCGCGGGCACCATTTCGCAGACCGGCAAGACAACGCTGCTGATCACGCATGACCTGTCGGAGGCGGTGCTGATGTCCGACCGCATTCTCGTCCTTTCCGAACGACCGGGCACCATCGTGACGGAGATCAAGGTTGATTTGCCGCATCGCGAAGAACCGCTTCGCCGCAGGGTGATGCCCGAGGTCAGCGATTACGCAGCCCAGATATTCAAACACCTGAAACTCGAAGAAAAAGCCATCTGACTGGCACTAAGCAAAAGGGGAATTTTGATGAGACGCATGCTTCAGTCGGCTCTCGCCGCTGCTCTTCTCACGGCTTCAGCCGCCACGGTCTTTGCCGCTGAAAAGGTGACATATCTTTTCCCTGCACCTGATTTCCTGCCCGCCTTCGCGCCCTTTCAGCTCGCCAAAAGCAAGGGCTATTTCGAGGCTGCAGACCTCGACGTGACCTTCCAGGTTGGCAAGGGCGGTGCGGACGTGGCCACGCAGGTGGCTGTCGGGAATGCCGATCTCGGTGGAGGCATCGGGGACACGCCCATCATCGTGCGCGCCAACGGGCTTGATATTCGCGGCGTGGCCCTGCTCGGCGGCCGTGGTCTGACGCAGCTTGCCTGGCGCAAGGACAGTGGCATTACCGGGCCGGCCGATCTGAAAGGCAAGTCGATCGGTGTGCTCGCCTTCCAGGATACCACTTACTACAATCTTCTGGGGGTGCTCGCCTCCGCCGAGATGACCAAGGCCGATGCCGACATTCAGGCGGTTGGAGCAGGTGGCATCATCCAGCTCACCATCGCCGGAAATCTGCATGCCATGTCGGGCGTGCCCGAATGGATTGCAGCGATCGAGGCGGCTGGCGTTGAAATGGAGCAGATGCCGGTTGATGAGGTCTTTCCGGCCATGGCGCAGGCGATTATCGCCTCCGACAAGACGATCCAGGAACGCCCCGAAGTGGTGCGCGGCTTTGTCGGCGCAGTCCTGAAAGCGGTCGGCGACATTGCCGCAGATCCGGCGCAGGCCGCCAGGGACTACGTTGCCGCCGTGCCGCAGCACGCCGGCAAGGAAGCTGAGATCGAGGGCATTCTGCGGTCCTATGCAACGCTGGTCTATCCGGAAGGTGAGAACCAGCCGCTCGGTGCATTCGACCCGGAGCGCATCGCCAGTGTGCAGGCCTTCTATGTCGACAACGGCATTGTCCAGACCGCGGTTCCGGTCGAGGACCTCTACACAAATGAATTCGTCCAATGACACAGGTCAGTTCTATGGAGACCGGGGCAGGGGCCCCGGTCAAGGTGGCGAAACCCATCATGACTTCACGGCGCAGCACACTCCTTGCAAGCCTCGGCCTTCTGGTTCTGGTCCTGCTCGCATGGCAGTTCCTGCCGCCGGCGCTTGGCGTTCCGAAATTCATCATCCCGACGGTCACAGACTGCCTTGCCGAAATGAAGCGCATGCTGCTTCAGGAAGGGCTCGTCGGCCACACGCTCTCGACGGCACTTTATACGGTGCTCGGCTTTGCCATTGGCAGCCTGCTTGGCGCTGTGATCGGCTATCTGCTCGGTATGTCGGAGTTCTGGGAGAAGGTTCTGTCACCCTACATTCTGGCGTTGCAGATCGCACCGAAAGTGGCCTTCGCACCGCTCTTCATCATGTGGTTCGGCTACAACGCCATGCCAAAGCTTCTGGTGACGGTGCTGATCGTCTTCTTCCCCGTGCTGGTCAATGTGCTTCAGGCCATGCGGACGGTCGATCGCGATCTCGTCAATCTGGCGCGCGCCTACAACCTTTCCCGCTGGGGCATCTTTCTGAAGGTCGAAATGCCTTCCACCATGCCCAATCTGATGGCCGGGCTGCGGATCGCATCGACACTGGCCGTGATCGGCGTGACGGTTGGTGAGCTGGTTGGCGGAAACACCGGCCTCGGCTTCCTGATTTCCTACGGAGGCGGGCAAGCCAATGCGGCCATGGTCTTCAACGCCATCGTTCTGCTCACCGTGATCGGTTTTCTGCTCTACGCGGTGCTCGTGCGGATTGAGGAACGGGTGCTGCATTACCTGCCCAAGGCCCAGCACTAGCAGGGCCTTACACAATCACTGTCGACGGAAGCGGGAGGCTTTCGGATATCCATGACGGAGACGGACATGACAGCCATGGACAAGAAATCGCTCATAGAGGATCGGGTGAACAGCGGCCTGCGCGGCCAATGGTACCCGGTTGCCAAATCGGTCGAGGTTAAAGCGTCGAAGCCCTATGGAACGAGGCTTCTGGGAGAGAAGATCGTTCTTTGGCGCGATGCGGAGAACAGGCTCCGCTGTGTCGAGGATTTCTGCCCCCATCGCGGCGCCCCGCTTTCCTATGGCGAAATCCATGAGGGCAATATCGGCTGCCGTTATCATGGCGTTGTCGTCAATGGAGAGGGCGTGGTGGTGCGGGTTCCGGCCATGCCCGAATGCGCGCTGGAGGGGCGCAAGGCGCTCAAATCCTTTGAGGTGCGGGAGGCAGGCGATGCTGTGTTCGTCTATGTGCCTTCGGCCGAACAGCCCGAAGCACCGGACCTGGCGCTGCCCAGGGAACTGACAGACGATGCGTGGACGGGTTTCCTTTGCACAGGTGTCTGGGAAACGAACTATCGCTACGCGCTCGACAACCTCGCCGACCCCATGCATGGCTGCTATCTGCATGCCGAGAGCTTTACGCTTGCCTTCGGTTCCAAACAGGACCTGATGAAACTGGACAAGACCGATGCGGGCTTTCGCGTCAGCCGGATTGGCCAGGTCGGCGAGAACTTCGACTGGACCGAGTTCGAGGTGCATCCAGGCTCGATGTTCTGCTTTCTCGAAATTCCGTATCCGCCGGCGGCGGGGCCGGGCGGTGTTTTCCGCATCATCGGTTTCGTGACCCCGGTGGATGCGGCCACCTGCAAGGTTTTCTTCTGGCGTATGCGCAGGGTTTCTGGCCTCGCGCGTGACAGCTGGCGCTTCCTCTATCGCGCCCGGCTGGAAAAGACGCATTGGGACGTGCTCGAGCAGGATCGGGTCATGCTGGAGGGAATGCCCGACGACGCGCGCAAACGTGAAATGCTCTACCAGCATGATCTCGGCGTCTCCCGCGTTCGGCAAATTCTGACGCGCGCTGCTAAGAGCCAGGTCGAAGCCGAGATGGCTGCCGAGTGATGGTTGAGGGACGAACCATACTGGTTACGGGTGCCGCACACGGACTTGGCGCCGAGATTGCCCGCCACCTCGCGAAGAACGGTGCGCGTCTCGTTCTGGCTGACATCGCCGAGGAGGAGGGCCGCGCGATCGCTGATGAGTGTGGCGCGCGCTTCATTTCCGTTGATCTGGCCGATCCGGCGTCGATCCGGGCCGTTGGGCGAAACCTCGCCGAGCAGCATGGTGTCCTGCATGGCCTCGTCAACAATGGCGCGATCGCTACAGGCATAGGCGGCATCCCGTTCGAGGAAATCGACATCGACAGCTGGGATCGGGTGATGCAGGTCAATGTGAGGGGTACGTGGCTGATGACGCGTGCAGTGACCCCGTTGCTGAAGGCCTCGGGCTCGGGCCGCATTGTCAATGTCGCTTCCGATACGGCGCTCTGGGGTGCGCCACGCCTGATGTCCTACGTGGCCAGCAAGGGCGCTCTCATGGCGATGACACGCTCGCTGGCGCGCGAGCTTGGGCCGAACCGTGTCGGAGTGACAGCGATAGCACCCGGCATCCTGACCACGGAATCGACCGGCTATGTGCCGGAAGCTCGCCACCGGCTCTACGCGGAAGGACGCGCCGTGCCGGGGGCACAGGGGCCGGGTGAAATTACCGAAATCGTCGCCTTCCTGCTTGGCGAGGGTGCGCTGACGCTGACGGGGCAGACGCTGCCGGTAAACAACGGCTTTGTTTTCAATTGAGGCGGTGATGACGTTTGAAGTCAATGAATCGGGTGGGATCGAGTATCTGGAGCGGCCAGGCGAGGGTGGTCCCGTTCTTGTACTGCTGCACGGGGTGGGCTCGAATGCGGCGTCCTTCATGCCGCTTCTGCACATCTGTCGAAGGGGTGGCGGGTAATCGCCTGGAATGCGCCGGGTTATTGCGGTTCGGCTCCGCTCGACACCGACTGGCCGTTGGCGGGCGATTATGCGGCGGCGCTCGAAGCGTTCCTCGATCGGCTGGATCTCCAGCGGGTCCTGCTTGCGGGACATTCGCTCGGCTGCCTGATGGCGGCGTCCTTTGCCTCGACGCACAGAAACCGGGTTGAACGCCTTCTGCTCAGCTCTCCGGCGCTTGGCCATGGCGTGCCACGGGGAGCCGCACTGAGTGCCGCTGCTCAGGCGCGCATCGATGATCTACAGACTCTGGGTCCGGAGAAGTTCGCCGATCTTCGGGCGCCGAGGCTTGTCTATGCGCCTGACGACAACAGAGACATCGTCGCGCGCGTGCGTGACGGGATGGCAAAGGTCAGAGTACCGGGCTACCCGCAGGCCGCTCGCATGCTGGCTTCCGGTCGGCTGCTTGACGATGCCGAACGGCTTCAGGTGCCCACTGATGTCATCGTTGGCGCAGAGGATGTCGTCACCCCGCCGGACTCGGCCCGCCGGGCCCATGCGGCCCTTCGTGATCCCTGGCGCGGATCGCTCACACTCGTGCCGGGCGCAGGACACGCTCTTTATCAGCAGACCCCCGCCGCTTTTTCGGCGGCGCTGGATGCGCTCGCGGAAATCGTCGGCTGAGGCCGGGAGGAGAAACGACCATGGCAGAGACAATTCGCGTCGGCAGCCTTCGCGGCATCATGATGCGCGGACCCGGCATCACGAGCACGCTGCCCTTTTATGAGGATATGTGGGGCCTGAGCCTTGCCCATAAGGAGGATGGCATCGCGCTTCTGCGCGGCACCGGCGAGGAGCCATTTCTCTACGGGCTTAAGGATGGGCCGGTCTTTGGCATCGAATATGTGCACTTTGCCATGCCTGACCGGGCATTGATGGATGCACTCTATCGGCAGGTCATCGCGCGCGGCGGCATCGCGCTCGCAGAACCGGGCTCCTTTGACGACTACGCCGGCGGATACGGTTTCGAGATGCTCGACCCCGACAATCGCCGTCTGTGTTTCCGCACCGAAGCGCTCACGCATGATGAGGAACCCGAATGGGCCAAGCCGCGCAAGGTGAGCCATGTGGTGCTGAACACCCCGGACATGGACGGCGTGCAGGAATTCTACACCCATGTGCTGGGCTTCCGTGTTTCGGACTATTCCGCAGACCAGATGGTGTTCCTGCGTTGCAACTCGGACCACCATTCAATCGCACTGGTCCGTGGGAACTATGCCAGTGTCAACCACGTCGCTTTTGAAATGCCCTCCATCGACGAGTTCATGCGCGGTATCGGCCGCATGAAGCAGAAAGGGCATGTGCCGACTTGGGGGCCAGGGCGGCATGGGCCCGGCAACAATCCCTTCGCCTATTTCGTTTCCCCATCAGGTTTCGTCATCGAGTTCACCTCCGAACTTCAGCAGATCGATGAAACGACCCATGAAGCCCAGGTCTGGCCGCGCGACAAGCCTGAAGCCATGGATCGATGGATGACGGCCGGCCCGCCGACGCCGGCGCAACGCGCGGTGATGCAGGGCCGCCCGGACCCCGGTTTCCCTGAACTCGCACCCGCCAGGAGCAAGATCTGATGCACTACGGATACGATGGAAAAGTCGCGGTGGTCACGGGCGGTTCGTCCGGCATCGGGCTGGCAACGGTCGAGACCCTGCTACAGTCCGGTGCGAGCGTGGCGCTGTGCGCGCGCACCGAAAGCCGGCTTAACGATGTGGCGGCCGTCCTCATTCGCGACCACGGGGAGGAGCGTGTCTTTGCGCGCGCACTGTCCGTTCTGGAACCGGGTGCGGTAAAAGACTTCGCCGGTTCGGTGGAAGCGCGCTTTGGCCGCTGCGACCTGCTTGTCAACAATGCCGGGCAGGGCCGCCTCTCCACCTTTGAAGACACGAGCGACGAGGACTGGCGCGCCGAGTATGAGTTGAAGCTGTTCAGCCAGATCCATCCCACGCGCGCCTTCCTGCCGATGCTGCGCCGGGCAAAGGGCGCCATCGTCGCGGTCAACTCATTGCTGGCCTACCAGCCGGAACCACACATGGTCTGCACCTCCTCGGCGCGGGCCGGCGTGCAGAATCTCCTCAAGTCGCTGAGCGTGGAACTGGCACCCGATGTGCGGGTCAATTCGGTTCTGCTTGGTCTTGTCGGTTCGGGGCAGTGGTCGCGCCGCTTTGCGGAGCGTGAGGACCAGTCCCAGAGCCGGGCTGAATGGTACGGCGCACTGGCGGCAAAAAAGGGCATTCCGCTCGGCCGCCTGGGCAATCCCGCGGAAGCCGCCGCGGCCATCGCTTTTCTCGGCTCGCCGGCGGCGAGCTACATCACAGGTGCTCAGCTCGAAGTGTCGGGCGGCCTGTCTCGTTACATTTGAGGGATACGGGATGAAACTCGAAACAATCACAGCCTCGGAGACGGTTGGCGAGCTCATCGCCCGCTATCTCGCAGAGATCGGCGTTACGACCGTGTTCGGGGTCATCTCCATTCACAACATGCCGATCCTGGATGCAATTGCACGTCAGGGCCGTATCCGGTTTGTGCCTGCGCGTGGTGAGGCCGGTGCCATGAACATGGCGGATGCCTTTGCACGCGTTTCCGGAGAACTGGGGGTCTGCATGACCTCGACGGGAACGGCCGCCGGCAACGCGGCAGGTGCACAGGCTGAGGCACTTACGGCGGGTTCTCCGGTTTTGCACATCACGACTCAGGTCGATCTGGAGTTTGCAGATCGCGATCGGGCGGCCATCCATGACGTGCCACGGCAGCCGGAGATGCTGCGCGGCATCTCCAAGGCGGTGTTCCGTATGTGGGACGCCAATGGTGCGGTGGGAACCCTCACTGCGGCCGTATCGGCGGCACTCTCCGCGCCGACAGGCCCGGTCAGTCTGGAGATTCCCGTCGATGTTCAGCGCAGGGCCGCTCATCCGGCGACGCGCATTCACCTTCCGCAGCCAACCACACCGATTGCCCCGAAAGTGTGATCGATGAGATCGCCGAGCTGGTGAAGACGGCCAAACGTCCGCTTTTGTGGCTGGGTGGCGGCGCACGCGGGGCGGTCAGGGAGGCCACCGAGCTGATGCGTCGCGGTTTCGGCGTGGTTACCTCCACCAATGGTCGCGCGATCGTGTCGGAGGATGAGCCGCAAGCCTCGGGGCGTTCAACATGACGCCGGAGGCCGTCGAGCTTTATGAAAGCTGCGATCTGATGATCGTCGTCGGCTCGCGTCTGCGCGGCAATGAGACCCGCAACAACAAGATGCCCTTGCCGCGCCCTCTCGTTCAGGTCGATGCCGACGCCGCGCAGGGCGGCCGCAACTATCCGGTCGAAGTTTTTGCCCATGGTGATGCCGCCGACACGCTGGCCCGCCTGCTCGTACGCCTGCCGGATACCCTCGACACGGACACCAACCTCTCCTTCGATATCGCCCGCACCCGCGCCGCTGCCGAAGGCCGCATGCGGGATGTTCTGGGACCGTATCGCATTCTTGCCGATACACTGGCTGAGCGGGTGTTTTCTGACGCGCATCCATGGGTGCGCGACGTGACCATCTCCAATTCCACGTTCGGCAATCGCTATGTGCGCATTGCCAGCCCCAATCTTGGCGTCCACGCGCTGGGTGGCGGTATCGGGCAGGGGGTTGCGATGGGCGTCGGCGCGGCCCTTGCGTCGAAAGAGGCAAAGGCGATCACCCTTCTCGGCGATGGCGGAACCATGCTTGGTCTCGCGGAGATGATCACCGCCGTCGAGGAGCAGGCCCCCCTCGTATATCTGCTGATGAACGACAAAGCCTACGGTGTCATCCAGAACATTCAGGACGCGCAGTACGACAGTCGGCGTCACTATTCGGCGCTTGCGACACCGGATTTCGCGGAGTTCTGCAAAGCCATAGGCATGCCCCATCAGCTCGTCAGTGACATATCGGATTTCTCCGCAGCGCTGGACGAGGCGGTTGCAGCCAGTGGGCCGCGTTTGATCGAAATCGACATGTGCGCCATCGGTCCGTTCAAGGAAGCGTTTGCGGGCCCGCCCGCCGGTGCTGCCGGCAAGGAGGCTTAGGGCGATGCGGCTTGGAATGATTGGCTTTGGGAACATTGCCCAGACATTGCTGAAGCAGCTGGCAGAGACGCTTGAGGCTCCGTTGGAGCTTTTGGCTGTTGTAACACTGCCTGAACTTGCCGACGACGCCGAAGCACACCTTGCGGCGGAGTTTGCTGTTTTGGCGGATGAGCTTGTCGTTGTTACCGATGCTGACGCGCTTCTCCAGAGAAAGCCGAGCCTTGTGGTCGAGTGCGCCGGTCACGCGGCCGTTGTGTCACATGTCCCGCCGGTGCTCCGCTCCGGCACGGATGTGGTCATCGTTTCCATTGGCGCATTGTCCGATGCGGCGCTGGAGGCCGAGCTGCGGTCGGCTGCCGCGGCTGGCGGCGCGCGCCTTGTCCTGCCGGCGGGTGCGG